>WFZT01000100.1 GCA_015489415.1 Caldifarciminota bacterium
ACGATGGAATAAATGAGGTAATTGCAGGTTCATTTAACGGGAATTTATACGTTCTGGATGGAAGACTGGGGCTTTTGATATGGAGATTTCAGGGAGATAATAAATTCTTCACTGTGCTCTCTGTGGCCGATGTCAACGGAGATGGATATGCAGATGTGGGCGGTGGCACTCAGGCGTTAGGAGGTCAGGGAGGAACCTTTTACCTGATTTCAGGTGGTATTGTGCGGTACGGAATCCATGAAAATGAAGGGGTGAGTGAGAACAAGCTGCGGGTTTTACCAACAGTTTCAAGGGATGGATTCTTTACCGTGAGACTGGCCGTTCCTTCTGATATTAAGGTTTTTGATATTACCGGTAGGATTGTAAAAGAGGCAAGAAATGTGAGGAACTGGACCTTCAGACTCAACCACCCTGGCATCTATTTCATAAAATCCGGCAGTGTCAGGAGAAAGATACTTGTGGTGAAGTGAGGGTTGAAAATTGGTCGGGATTTTGGAGAACCGCACAGGTGATGATTTTGGGTGAGAGCGGTGGTTAATATGCGAGGAGAAAAGTGTGGGGCGGCACTCTCCGAAGGAGAGTGCCGCCCCCACACACAATTTATCATTTCTGATAATTCCTCGGCACCGGTAAGTCTATCATGGTCTTGAGGCCGGGAGTGGCATTTATTACAATTGGGGCCATGTTGGCTGTGACGGATACTGTGGCTATGTCACCGTGTAATCCACCATAAATAATAAGGTGAATATCGGGCTCACCGGTAATGAAAATCTCATCCCTTGGATTCTCCTCACCAAGAGCGGCATGTATCGTTAGCCTGATAACTTCCTTTCCATCCATAAATCCTGTAACAGTCTGATGAAGACCACGGACAAAACCGGGCTCGACCTTGAAATACTGGGTTTCTACGTGTTTTTCCGCTACCACAGGCTCGCAGACCTCTTCAACCTTGTCTAACTTCCAGCCAAGTGCATGTGCAATCATGCTGGTGCTTTCCTTGAATCCCATGTGTCCCAGACGGCCCTCGTCCCATGCCTTACGGAAGTCTTCAGGCTTCATTCCTGAGCCTATCTTTTTCTGAAAGGGATACCTCCTCACCGACGCATTTTGAATTCTTAAACCCTCAACCTTCTCAACCCTCTTCGCCGGTGTGGTCATTACGATTGGCAATGTATCAAGAACAAATCCCGGATTTACTCCAGTTCCTATAACAGTAACTCCGGCCTTTTTCGCTGTCTCATCCAGTTCTTTAGCTTTCTCTGGATACCTGTAATAAGGGAAGGAAAGCTCTTCAGTGGTTGAAACGATGTTGTAGCCTTCCCCTATGATTTCTAAGAGTTGTGGCAGGGCATCTGGAAATTTTGAAACTGTGTTGTGAAAAACCACATCTGCCCCGACATTACCAATTTCTTTTATGCTCTTTTTAACTGTTATTCCTGTTTTATCCTCGAGTCCGAGCACATCGGCGATGTCTTTCCCAACGATGTCTTCCCTGATGTCAACTGCACCAACAATTTCAAACCCTTTCGAGAGGGCTGTCCTTGCGACCTCTATCCCAATGGGACCGAGTCCAAATTGGATAAACTTTAAACTCATTTCACTTTCCTCCTGTGTAACTGGGCTGTTAGATATTTTTTAGCCAAATACATGGACAGTGAAGTAACGCGCGTTCTGACCACCACCGTTTCTCCTCGCTTCATAAACTTGTAGAAATCTACTTCGTTTTTCCCCACCTTGATGTACTGCTTGCTTTCAGGTGAAATGACAAATCGTAGCTCGCGGAACTCGCGGTTATTCGGCTTTGGATAAATGATCCACCTGTCCTTTTTGATCTCAAAACTGTCTCCTGGAACCATATCGGGCAGACCAGGACCAAAGGAGTCGAAGATTGTCATCAGGTGAATGAACTTATTGCTCTTATAGCCGAAGTATGCAGTGGCCGGGACATGCTCGGAGGAGTGCACGAATCCGTATTTCAGCGTGTCAAATTTCGTTGCCTGGGTCAGCAAGAGATAATTTCCCTTCCCGTCACGCACTTCAACGTAACGGGAAGGTTTTGCAAGATAAATCAGGGCAAAAGCCACAAGAATTACTATGAGTTTGCTCTTTAACCTTTCCAATTCTTATGCTGGCATTGGTTCTTCTTTGACGGCCCTTCTCTTCTGGATGAAGTAAACAAGTGCCACGATGGCAAATCCCGCGATGGTCGTTTCGATTTTCGGCTGAATAATCATTAAACCACCAAGAAGGAGCAGGAGGCTTTCCCAGATTTTACTGCGAGCAATAAAGTATCCCTGAAGTCCAGCGGAGAAGAGGAGCATTCCAATTGTAGCAAGAATGAATACGAGTACTCCCTCCCAGAAGGTTGTACCTATCAGGAGTAATTCGTGATGATAGACGAATAGGAACGGCAGGACCGCCGTTCGTATGTCGAATCCAAACCCTCGAACACCTGTTTTTATGGGGTCCGATTTTGCGATTGCGGCAGCTGCATAGGCGGCAAGTCCCACAGGTGGGGTATCGTCCGCGATGATTCCAAAGAAGAAAACAAAGAGATGAGCAGCAATTGCAGGAATTGAAGGATCAAGGGCTGTGATTGCAGGTGCTGTAAGAGCTGCAAGAACGATATAGGTCGCTGTTGTGGGAAGTCCCATCCCAAGAATGATGGATGCGATCATAGTGAGAATCAGAGTAAAGAAGAGATGTCCACCTGAAATAGCGAGAATAATGTCCGTCATCCTGAGGCCGAGACCTGTGAGGGTGGTAACTCCGATAATAATACCAGCTGATGCACATGCAACCGCGATTCCGATCATGTTTCTTGCAGCGGCTTCAAGTCCCGCAAAGAGCTTCTTTACGTTCTCAACGAAGTCATACCAGACTCCCTGAAGGTAGGTCATGTCACCGAGTTTGCCGGCTTTGTGCTCAAAGTACACCTTAATCGGTCCCTGAATGAACATAAGAACAATGATGAGGACGATGGACCAGAATGCCGATGTGATTGGGGTTAGCCTCATTATCACAAGGGCGTAAATTAGTACAAACACCGGGATCAGGAAATGAATTCCACTCCAGAATGTGGGCCAGAATTTGGGAACTTCTGATTCATCGAGCCCCTTAATGCCAAGCTTCAAGGCCTCGAGATGCACGATGTAGAAGAGGGCGATGTAGCTGATGATCGCGGGGATAAAAGCAGCTTTAACAACGTGAAAGTAAGAGATACCCAGGAATTCAGCCATAATGAATGCTGCAGCTCCCATTACAGGTGGCATGAGCTGACCATTGGTGGATGTGGCGACCTCGACCGCTCCCGCTGTCTCTGGCTCAAATCCTACCTTTTTCATGAGAGGAATCGTGAATGTACCTGTTGTTACCACGTTAGCAATTGAACTACCGGAGACCATTCCCATGAGAGCACTTGAGACCACAGCTGCCTTTGCTGGACCACCACGATACTTTCCAAGAAGCGCAAACGCAAGCTTAATGAAGTATTCACCAGCACCGGCTTTATCGAGTAATGAGCCAAAGAGCACAAACAGGAAGACGAAGGTAGCGGACACTCCAACCGGTATTCCAAGAATACCCTGCATGGTCATGTACTGATGGTTGATTATCCTCTTTATGCTGTATCCCTTATGAGCGAGAATTCCCGGCATGTATGGGCCAAAGTAGGCGTACAGTAGAAACGTTATTGCAATAATAGGAAGGGCGGGCCCAATGGACCTCCTTGTGGCCTCGAGCACGAGAAGTATAAAAAGGCCTCCCATTATGAGGTCCATCGTGTTGGGTGCCCCCACCCTGTAGGTTAGCTGATTGTAAAACAGGATGTGATAGAATGCTGTAAAAGCTGCAATCAACCCAAGAAGAAGGTCATACCAGGGAATTCTATCCCGTGGTGACCTTTTACCAAAAGGGTAGACGATAAAGGCGAGGAACAGTGCAAAGGTCAAGTGAACCGACCTTTGCTTCATGGCCGTTAAAAGGCCGGCTCCACCAGTGTATAGGTGGAATAAGGACATAGAAACGGCAACAATAAAGATTAGATAGCGTCCCCACCCCCGCGGTTGACGTGGGCCTAAGTCTGCCTCTCTCGCCAACTGCTCAGCATCCACTGTCTTTTTTCTAAACCTGTCAAGAAGCCCCATAGGTTGGTACCTCCCTTGTAAAAATTTGCCTTATATTAAAGGAAACTATGCGGGAATTTCCAGCACTGTGACCCGGGGTTGAAATATTAATTTGCAAAATAATTATCAGGTTTGCTCATTATCGAAAAGTTACGGTTTTTCACGTGGAATAAGATGTGCAAGCAAAATAAAGTGGCCCTGAAAATTCCTGCCAGATTTTTTCTGGTTTATCCATATAATCTGAAGAATGGGGAGCAATTATGTCTACTGGACTACACTGAGCTTGTTCGAAAATGTAGCCCTTCCCCCACGCACGTTGTACGTGGGGGGAGAAGGAATTCTTTTTAAAATTCCAAATAAATTGAAATTTTTCGAACATGCTTGGCTACAATTGAAAGGCGTTTGCTAATCCACCATCGAGTCGCCTCTCATTCTCCCCAGATCTTTGCGGTTTTTTTGTGAATCGGAGGTAAGGACGAGCCCTCTGGTGGCAGGGATGAGGCCTCAGGCTTGTCAGTTAGAGCAATTACCGTAGCAAGGGTATAGTTAAATGTATCGTAGATTTCACCAGTTATAAGGATTTCCTCCTTCAGAAGCTTCTCAATAGGGGCATCATCAAACCTGTCCATAAACTCGATAGTCGTCAAAAATTCCATCCTTCTAAAGCTCGGGAACAGTGTAGCTTTGCGAGCCTTCAAATTTCCATAAATCTCTGAAGCAAACTCACGTATTCGCTCGTTACGAGCTTTTTCGACCACATATTTTGCAACTGACTCAATGTCCTTCAACTCAAATTCGATCTCATTTGATGCCGCAAGGATGGTGAGAAATGCAACAATATCCTGATTGTCAGAAGTGAGGCTATAAAACTCAGGTGAGTTAAGTTTATTGTAAATCTTCATGAATCCTTCAAACTCGAGCTCATTGCCTGTCTCTTTAAAAAGCCTGTAAACAGCCTCTGCCCGCGCAAGATCAATGGATTGATGGTTTCTCCCACGTGCTCCAATGAACGTTTTGTCAATGTCAAGGATAACAGCAGTTTTTTCGTTAATTTCAAAGCCCCTTTTCCTTAAAAAATCCGGCAACTCGCGGATAAATGACCATCTGTTTGAAAATAAAATGCCATCCTCCTCCTTGAGCTCGAATTCATCCTCATTTTGCCTCGTAATAACGGCTACAACCTCATATTCACCAAGTTCCATCAGATTTTTTGCAAATGTTCGGTCGTTCAGCAGAGTGTCACCGAGGAAGAGCACCCGATCAAAATCACCAAGAAGATTGAGATAACACGATATAACCTGCGGATATTCCGGATCCTTTTTCCTTGGAACATGGTCTAAATTGAGTCTGTAGAGAACAACATCAATGGGGACAAGCTCTGGATTCTGTGGATTAAGTTCCCTGAAAAATACATTATCTCCGATGACATCTGACATGCTACCCTTTTTCATAGTATTCCAATTTTAAAGGCAAGCTCCGCATTGAGGATACTGCCTCCGGCTGCCCCTCTGATTGTGTTGTGAGAAACAAGCGTAAACGTAATACCCATTATATCAGCCTCTCTGACATTTCCCACCGTTACGGACATGCCACCTCCATTCATCCTTTCAAAGAAAGGCTGGGGACTAAACTGGTCTCTCCTGACCACGATGGGGTTGGCCGGAGCTGTGGGTAAATTCATCTCCTGCGGCACTCCGCTGAAATTTTCGAAAACCTCAATTACTTCCTCAGCTGAAGCGGGTTTTGCTGTTTGAACAAATACAACCTCGGTATGGCCGTCTCGGACAGGCACCCTTGTGCATCTTACATCAATGGTGAAATCAGCTTGTTCAATTTTTCGGTCCTTAAGTCTTCCGAGAATCTTTCTGCTCTCACGTCGGACCTTTGCCTCTTCATTTTTGATGTGAGGGATGAGGTTATCAACAATTGAGAGCGAGGGGACACCCGGAAATCCGGCTCCTGAAAGTGCCTGCATAGAAACAACTATAACACTTTTTAGGCCAAAGGCATCCTGAATAGCTTTAAGAGGGATTACAAGACCGGCCGTGGTGCAGTTTGGATTAGCAACAATAAAACCCTTTGGACTAACAATTTTGAGGTGGTCTGGATTTACCTCGGGAACGATTATGGGGACATCATCATCCATTCTGTGGGCACTGGCATTGGTGAAAACGTATTTTCCCTGACTTTTTAATAATGCCTCGTAGTCCATTGCAACATCTGCAGGTAGTGCTGAAAAAACCACCTGACTTTCCACAGGCTCGTCAATGGATTTGACCTTCATGTCTTTGACAAACTCGGGTATGGGGACTTCAAGTACCCAGTTTACAGCCTCGGAGTACGTTCTCCCTGCTGATCTGCCTGATGCAAAGAGCTCTGCAAGCTCAAAGAATGGATGCCCATCTAAGAGTGAAACGAATCTCTGCCCCACAGGGCCTGTGGCTCCGACCAATGCGACTTTCATGCTCCCTCCACAAGGTTTTTGTGTAGAACCTTGACGGTCCTTTCCACTTCATTTCCATCAACCACAAAGGATATATTGTACTCCGATGAACCCTGGGCAATGGCGATAACATTTACCCCATTAGTACCGGTAATGGTAAAAATCTTACCTGCAATTCCCGGAGTTCCCCTCATTCCTGCTCCGACAACGGATATAATGGCTACATCATCGATTCTCTCAATGCCTTCAATGTCCCTGTGAATGATTTCCAGCTCAAATTCCGCTTTGAGTGAATCCACTAAGTTTTGTGCCTCGTCCTTTTTTACCACAAAGCAGATATTTTGCTCCGATGAGGACTGCGAGATCATCAGTATGTTGGCTCCCTTATTCCATACCGTTTTAAACACACGGGCTGCAATGCCGGGAACACCCAACATCCCGCGTCCTGTCACGTTTAAAAGTGCGAGATTTTTGATGTATGTGATGGATTTGATTACATCCTTCTCTTCCCGGGCCTCCCTGGTGATGAGAGTACCGGGGAATGAGGGGTTAAAGGTATTCAAGATTCTTACTGGTATTCCCTTTTCCATCACCGGAAGGAGTGAGCGAGGATGCATGACCTTTGCACCGTAGTATGAGAGTTCGGCAACCTCCACGTATGAAATTCTTTGAAGTGAGCGGGCATTTTCCACAATTCTCGGGTCTGCGGACATGACACCATCAACGTCGGTCCATATCCAGACCTCCTCCGCATCGAGGAGTTTGCCCAGGAATGTGGCTGTGAGGTCGCTACCACCACGACCGAGCGTGGTGGTTATTCCATCCTTTGTTTTTCCTATAAAACCTGTGATTATGGGTGTGAATCCCTCACTCAGGGCTGGAGCGACCACGTACTCAAATTCCCTCTTTGATTCGTCATAAATTGGGGTTGCATTCCCAAAATTTTCCGTTGTAACGATAAAGGTGTCTGCATCAAAAAATTTTGCCTTCGTTCCCCTTTTGTTTAAATAGGCTGAAAAGATGCGCACGAGCATCTTTTCGCCAAAGGATGAGATGGCATCGAGGGCACGGGGAGTAACCTCTCCAAGCACCTCGATCGAATGCCAGATATTGAGAAGTGCATCGAGAAATCTCTCTATTTCTCCGGATAATTCTCTGCTCTCTCCCAAAAGAGTCCTGATTGTGTCGTGGTGTTTTCTCGCAATGTCACGGTGACCCTTTTCGTATTCGCTTCTTTGTCCCTTTTCAGCAAATCTTGTGCCCTTTATCAGCATGTCTGTGACTCCAGACATGGCAGAGAGGACCACAACGGGTTTCCTATTAAGATTACTTTCAACGATATCTGCCACCCTCTCCAGCATCCGGGGAGTTCCAACTGATGTTCCACCAAATTTCATGACGATCATTGGATAACCTCCCTCAATCTGGATTTGATCTCATCGAGCTCTGGATTGACCTTGATAATCTGGTCCTTGAATCTCTCGAATCCCTCAATTTCATTGGAGTGAATGCGTTTGACAATGTCCGGGTCTTTTAAGAGATTCCCGGTGAGCACAAGGACAACTTTCTCGTGAGGTTTAATTATTCCTGATTGTTCAAGCTTTCTTAGACCTGCGTGGGTAGCGGCAGATGCGGGCTCAACTCCAATTCCTGCCGAGTCAAGCGAAACTTTCGCTTCAAGAATTTCCCTGTCACTCACACTTTCCACCACACCATTTGTGAAAATTATGCTGTTTTTTGCCTTTTCAAAATTAACGGGGTTACCGATTCTGATGGCAGTTGCCACTGTTTCGGCCTTCATGGGCTCAAATGATTTGAAGCCATTTTTGAAGCTTTTGTAGAACGGAGATGCTCCCTCTGCCTGAATTGTGGCAATTCTCGGCAATTTTTCGATAATTCCCGCCATCTTTAACTCTCTCAGTGCCTTCCCGAATGCGGATGTATTCCCGAGGTTGCCACCGGGGACAATGATCCAGTCAGGTGGTTCCCAGTCAAGCTGAGATAGCATGTCAATAACAATGGTTTTTTGCCCCTCGAGCCTCACGGGATTGAGGGAATTTAAAAGGTAAATCCCCATGTCCTGTGAAATATTCACCACAATTCTCATTGCATCATCAAAATCTCCGTTGATTTCGAAGATGGTTGAACCGTAAGCGAGGGCCTGAGCCAATTTGCCTGCAGCCACTTTACCTGATGGGAGGAATACAATGGCCTTTAATCCGGCTCTTGCCGCATAAGCGGCCATGGAAGCGGATGTATTGCCGGTAGAAGCGCATGCCACTGCCCTGAATCCAAGCTTTTTTGCAAAGGTGATGCCTGCGGTCATCCCCCTGTCCTTGAATGAGCCGGTGGGATTTTCACCCTCGTGCTTGGCAAAGAGCCCTTTTCTCACGGGGAGTGTGTAAAGGTTTGTTTTGCCCTCAGGGAATGTAACCGGATTTTCCTCGTCGAGCACCATTTCGCGGTATCTCCAGACACCGCTCTGGTCAACAGCTTTTTTGCTACCGAGACGACTGTCCCAGACACTAACGATTTGAGGCCCGGGCAGCTCCTTTTGGGTTACCTCAAGGAGGCCACCGCAATCGCATCTGTATCTAACATCGTCAAGAGAATACTCCTTACCACATTTTATGCACTTCAACTTCATGGGGTTTTTCTCCTCAGGTGGGATGTGAAAAGAACGGAAATATTATAAATTTCCAGCATAAACATTGCAAACCCCGGAATTTCCCTTTAATCGAGAGGTAGATAAAGTAAACGTTGTGAAGTAAACTATTGGAACTGGTAGTAGGGGAAATAATCATCGGAGGTATTTGGGGGAAAATGAATAAGGTAAAGCAACTTACTTCTCTTACTAAGGATTTTTCACCTGAAAAGCTATTGAGCTTTTTGCGTCTTATTGCTCCAAGCTTGCGTCCTCAAGGGCTATCCCTCTCCCATTTCCTGAAGGAGGATTCGCCCTTTGACATAGCTGAACAGATTGGAGTTATTGAGCTACCCGATATGAAGACGGTTATCGTTGCTACCGTTCATGTGAAGGGTGAACTTACCAACCGATCAAGCAAGCGCAAGCAATACGAGCTGGCAAAACGCATACTAAAAGATGGAAACCATAATGCGGGGATATTTGCTTTTTACGACGATAATGGAAGATTCCGACTCTCACTTGTTACGGTAACTTATCACGGGACAAAGCGACAGTTCAGCACATTCCGCCGTCATACATTCTTCGTTGACCCCGATTTGCCCAATAAAACTTTTATCCAGCAGTTCCGTAAAGCAGAGTTCTCCGGTTTTGAAGGTATTCTGGAAACTTTCTCTCTAGAAGCGGTTTCCGACGAATTTTATCGTGAATTTGAACCAAAATTTGAGGCAATCAAAGAGAGCGTTCAGGGAACGGATGACGATAATCTCAAGCACGATTTTGCCCTCCTCTTTGTGATTCGCACAATCTTCATAGGATTCCTCCAGAAAAGGGGTTGGATTGGCGACAATCAGAAGTTTTTGCAGGATTTCTGGAAAGAGTATCAGGGGAGAGGGTTCAAAGACAGATTTTATAAAGAGTGGCTTGACCCACTGTTTTTTGAAGCCCTAAAACTGCCGCCGGGTAGTAAAGTTTCCTACGGGCACTCTCCATTCTCTAAAGAAACGGAGGAAGCCCTTCAGATGGCGCCGTATCTCAACGGTGAACTGTTTGAGAAAAAAGGGGGCGTTGACGACCAGGCACTCTGGATTCCCGACGAAATCATCGGTGAGTTCTTAGATTTCATCTTTCAGTACAATTTTACTGTCGAGGAAAATGAGCTTTATGACGAAGAGCTGGAACTCAACCCAGAGTTTCTGGGAATCATCTTTGAGCGTCTTACCAACATGGAGCAGGGTGCGGTTTACACGCCGAGGATTGAAGTTGATTTGATGTCCCGCCTTGCACTTGTTAAATGGTTGAGTCAAACAACTGAAATTCCAATTGACAAACTTTATCAATTTTTCTTTGGAGAAAAGGAGAGCGTCGAGTTTTCATCTGATGAGATAGAAGTTTTGATTAAAAAGCTTGAATCTGTGACGGTTTGCGACCCTGCCGCAGGCTCCGGTGCCTTCCTCGTCGGGATGCTTCAGGTCATAGACAAAACTCTGGATTATCTCTATTCACATCCAAACGCACCTATATGGATAACAACCAAAATTCCCTCCCCATTCGAGCGAAAGAAATCCATTGTGGAGAGATCGCTTTATGGAGTTGAAGTAAAAAAATCTGCCGTCTGGATAAGTCAGTTACGCCTCTGGCTTTCTCTTTTCGTTGATATTCCTGAGGAGTCAAGATATTCATATGAGCCGTTATTGCCCAGCTTGATGTTCAAAGTGCGTGCTGGCGATTCGCTTGTACAAAGAATAGGGAACAAATCTTTTCCCGTGCATGGCCATGAAGTAACCGGTTTTTCTTCGGCTATTAGAGCGAAAATTGCAGATTTAAAGAAGCTAAAACGGGCCTTCTTCAACAATCGGATCCGTGATCCCCGAATAGTGTTTGAGGCGGAAAGGAATGTTTTTAGAGCCATCCTTAATTACGAAATTCAGGAAAAAATCAAAGAAATCCGCAGGCTTAGCAGCCCCAAAGGCGAGATGGGGGTACTTGAAGGAATCGGCCCTAAGAAACCTGTTCAGGAAGAACTTTTGAAAGCAAATATCGAGCAGTTGAGAGCCGAAATCGCAGAACTTCAGGATATGAAACGCCGGCTTTCCGATAAACCGATCTTTCTCTGGAGCATTCAGTTCGCCGAAGTATTCTTTGAACGTGGTGGTTTTGACATAGTTATCGGCAATCCACCCTATGTACGGCGACGAGATATTGTTGACCCTTCAGGTAAACATACTCCTAACCAGTATGTTGATGCGCTTATGGAGATGCTTTTACTCGATTTTCCTGATTATTTTGCAAAGTCGAAGGCTGATAGGAATAGGTTTAAAAAAGGACGCAAGATTAGCAAAGATTCAGACCTTTACACCTACTTTTACATCAGGTCTCTAAGATTGCTCAACGAAAAAGGGGTCCATGTTTTTATATGCTCCAACGCGTGGCTGGATGTAGGGTATGGAACATGGCTTCAGGAATTCTTTCTGAGAAAAGCCCCACTTTACATGGTAATCGACAACCATGCCCGCCGTTCCTTTGTCCGTGCAGACATCAATACAATCATCACTGTGGCAAGCTCTCCGCTCAAAAGAGTTAGAGTTCCCAGAAACCACATTGTCCGATTTGTGGCTTTCAAAAAGCCCTTTGAGGAAGCGGTTTCCGCAGAAAATTTTATTGCAATTGAAAATGCCACTAAGACCATAAAGACGGACACTTACCGTGTGTTTCCCCTCACAGTGGGCGAACTCCTCAAAGAAGGTTCTGAAGCAATGGAGGGAAAGGGTAGTTTGGTAGGTGAAGGGATCTATGTTGGCAACAAATGGGGCGGCAAATACCTGCGCGCACCGGACATTTTCTTTACCATTCTGGAGAAGGGAAAAGGCAAACTGGTGCGATTAGGTGAGGTCGCGGAGGTGCGCCGTGGATTTACTACTGGCGCCAACGACTTTTTCTACTTAGAACCTTTAGGCCCTGGCTCCCGTCCCGGGCTGGTGCGTGTCCGTAATGGCGCTGGTTGGGAAGGAGAGATTGAAGGAGAGTTTCTGAAGCCGGTTATCAAAAGCCCACGCGAGGTGAAAACTATTGTTATCAAGCCGGAGGATTTGCGTTACCGCATTTTCATGTGCCACAAGAGCAAGGAGGAATTGAAGGGGACTAAAGCGCTGGAGTATATCGAGTGGGGAGAGCGGCAAGGGTATCATGAGAGGCCAACTTTACGCGGTCGCCGTTGTTGGTGGGATCTGGGCAACCGAAATCCTGGCCTTTATCTGTGGCCAATGATTCACAATAATCGCCTTGCTGTGTTCTTGAATAGTAGTGGTGTCCAAGTTGATCATAACCTCTTTGAAATAACACCTCATGATTTACGCAAAATTATTATAAGTATATTCAGCATTCTGTCTGTTTTAATTAGAGAGCTCTATGGACGTTCTAACTTAGGAGAAGGTGCGCTTAAAACTGAAGGGATAGATATTAAAAAGTTTTATAGCTTGGCTGTAGAAATTGACGATTCAATCAAGGAAATTTTGGAAAGATTCCAAATCCAGAGTCTCTTCACTGAAATTGGCATTGACCCTGAGTCTGACATTCCTATTTCCGAACAGGAGCCAAATCCCTTGCCAGACCGCAAGGCATTGGATGATATCGTCTTTGATGCGTTAGGCCTGACCGATGAGGAGCGCAAAGAAGTTTACCGCGCCGTCGCCCAACTGGTATGGGAAAGAATAAGTAAGGCAAGGAGTGGACGATGAGGCACTCAAAAGAGGAAATTCTGCAGATTCTAAAGCAACTTGATGAAAAGGTTGCATCTGAAAAGGAATGCATTCTATGTATCACCTGGATAAATTGATGATTTGTAGAAGCGAACATTTATTTGCACGCAAACAAAATTTATTTGCAGCTGCAAATATCTATTTGCACGCAAACAAATGAAACGCGGGATTATCTTCGATAGAAAATAGATTCTCGATGTGCCTGAGTTTTTAGTGTATATGGATATAAAGCTATGGCTAAGAACTTCATAACTAACGCTAAACAACAGAGTCTTAAGGCTCGCATTCGGACACTTGTCGAGCACAGTCAGGAACTTAAATTCTTGGTGGGATTTTTTTATTTCTCCGGATGGCAGGAGCTTTATGAATCTATAAAACAAAAAGTCGGAAAAAATCCGAATTTTACTGTTAAAATTCTTGTCGGTCTGGATACAGATGTCAGACATAGCAAAGTCATTGAGATTGCTGATCCCACCCTGAACAATGCCACGCGGGATGAAGTGGTAGGACGCTTCTATGTGTCATTACGCACGGCTTTAAGAGATGAGGATCTCGATATGAAAGAGTTTTATGAACAGGTTTCGTTTTTCCTGAATCTACTTAAAGAAGGTCGCCTGCAGATACGAAAAACCTTTGAACCAAACCATGCAAAATTGTATCTATTTCGCCTGGATGAAGCTGGTCAGTCCCTGATAAATGCACCTGGACGCTTTATCACTGGCTCCAGTAATCTGACCCGTGCTGGACTTTTGAGTCAGCACGAATTCAATGTGGAGATCGGAGATTACGGATGGGAAGATGCGGAAGCATATTTTGATGAACTCTGGGAGAATGCAATTCCTTTAAGTGAACTGGATAATGGAAAGGAAAACATAGTAAAAATTATCCGACGAGAGACTCAGGCGGCAGAAATCACGCCTTTTGAAGCCTATGTGCTGGTTCTGAAGACCTATCTGGACTTAATGGAACAGAAAAGATTAAGACCGCAGATCAAACGCCTGATGCAGGAAAGGGGCTACCGTATCTACCGATATCAGGAAGAAGCTGTTCAACAGGCATTGACCGTTCTGGACGAATATGGGGGTGTTATTCTGGCGGATGTGGTGGGGTTGGGTAAAAGTGTGATTGCCAGTTGGTTGGCGCGAGAGCTTGGTGGTAGAGGGTTAGTTATTTGTCCACCAGCCCTGATGGGAGACCCTAAAACGCGCTCTGCGGGATGGTATAAGTATCTGAGCGATTTTGGATTGCATGACTGGGAAGTATTTTCTGTAGGATTGCTGGACAAAGCACAGGAATATCTGGCGAATTACGGCGACGATATCACCACCATCATCGTGGATGAGGCTCATCGCTTCCGCAATGAAGATACGGAAGCCTATGAACGCCTGAGTCAGATATGCACCAATCGAAAAGTCATTTTACTTACTGCCACGCCTTTTAACAATGCACCTGCGGACATCTTCTCTTTACTCAAAATGTTCGTTCCACCGGGTAAATCCACTCTCACTCTGGATGAAAAACTTGTGGCGCGCTTTACCCGATACTCTCATGAATTCAGGAAACTTTCTTATATTATGCGATATTACAATGCCGGAGGTGATAAACAACTTCGAGCAGAAAAGAATTACGAGGAACTGTTTGATAGTAAGCCTCCCATCGATGTTGCAAGGGTTCAGAAGAGAATTCACAAGTTAGCAGATGAAATTCGCTCTGTCATTGAACCTGTCGTGATACGGCGCAATCGACTGGACTTAAAGAGAGACCCCGTTTATTCGCGTGAAATAAGTGACCTTCCTGAAGTTGCCGACCCAATAGAGCTTTTCTTTGAATTGACCCCTGAACAGTCCAGCTTTTACGACAGAGTTATACGAGACTACTTCGGTGAGAATGGTCAATTCCGTGGTGCAATATATCAGCCCTATTATTATGAAAAATCGCGTCAGATAACCAATATTGAAGAAGAATTTGTTTTCCAGCAACAGCACAACCTTTTCGAGTTTATGCGTCGGCTGCTTGTTAAACGATTTGAAAGTTCCTTTGGGGCGTTTGCTCAAAGCATAGAAAACTTTATCAGGGTTCATAAGATTGTTCTTGAATTCATAGAAAAAACAGGAAAATACATTCTGGACCGGAAACTGATAGAAAAAATCTGGGAAGAAGATGAGGAAACCATAGAAGAAATCTTGCAGGAATTCATTGAAAGACTGGCTCAAAAGGCAAAACCTAACCCCCGACACGACCATGTTTATGTGCTGGAAAATTTTGATAACAAAGACGGATTCCTCAAAGATATCAAATCAGATCTTGAGCTATTCTTAAAGGTCAAAAGCGAGATAAATAGGCTGAAACTGGTGGAACAGGATCCAAAACGCCAGCGTCTTATAAAAGCAATTATGGAGATTCAGAAAAAAGAACCAGAGCGAAAAGTGATAGTTTTTACCGAATATCGGGACACTGTACGACACATTTCACCGGTTCTTGAAAGTGCTTTCAGTGGAAAGGTGCTTGTTTCCGAAGGAACCCTGAACAAAAGCTTTTTTGAAAAATTGCTTGCTAATTTTGATGCAGGATATCCTCAGGAAAAACAACGAAATGATTATGACATTCTTGTTACCACAGATAGGCTATCCGAAGGCATAAATCTAAATCGGGCAGGTGCTATTATTAACTATGATATACCGTGGAATCCTACACGAGTTATTCAAAGATTGGGACGTATTAACCGCATAGGTCAAAAGGTGTTTGATACTCTGTATATTTATAATTTCTTCCCCACAGAACAGGGCGCAGAAGTAGTTAAAAGTCGTGAAATCGCAGCCCATAAGATGTTCCTCATTCACAATACTCTGGGAGAAGATGCTAAAATTTTTGCACCTGATGAAACACCAACACCTTCTGAACTTTTCAACCGCATCAATAGGAATCCCGAAGAACTTGAGGAGGAAAGCCTTATCACGCAGATACGCAGCGAATTCTTCGCCACTAAAGAGAATCATCCTGAGCTGGTAGAAAACCTCAAAGATTTTCCACCTCGCGTGAAGACAGCTAAGCCCTATAACAAAAATGAACTTTTTGTTATCAGGCGCAAGGGACTTCAGCTCTTTGTCCATCATGTCCCTGACACTTTAGAAAGCAAACGCAAAGTTCGTCCATTATCGTTACAGGATGCATTACCTCACATCAGATGCCAGCTAAGTACTCCTTGTCTTAACCTGAGCGAACACTTTTGGCCTTCGTATGAATTGGTGAAACGCTTCAAAGAATATATATCTATGCCTCAGAGTGAACGATCGTTGCTTGTAAAAGCTGAGAATAATCTCCGTAGTGCTTTGCAATATCATGCGGCTGAGCTGGAAGATTTGATCCCCTTTGTCAGAACCTTGCTTAGAGACATTAAAGAGTTCCAGACTCTCCCTAAATACACTTTACGCCGTTTGACAATGGTTGAGATGGACAAAAATGCAACAAGATCAAATATCCGGCGCTTTAAGGTTGAACTTAAAAAATTAAGGCAGACATTGGGGGAGAACTACTTGCACGGGATAGAAGAGCGAGTAAGCAAATTCCGAACTGAAATCATCATAGCCATAGAAAATAGGATGGAAAATGAGTCAGTATGATTTTGTTAACTCGAAATATATCTTTGAAGAGATTTTTAAAGTGGAGCTATCAGAGCAGGTGAATGTTCGGGAAAATATTTTGGAAAAATTGAGGTGATTTTTCAATGAAACCGAT
Source organism: Caldifarciminota bacterium (assembly GCA_015489415.1). Classification (GTDB taxonomy): domain Bacteria; phylum Hydrothermota; class Hydrothermia; order B15-G9; family WFZT01; genus WFZT01. The sequence continues at coordinate 16,705 of WFZT01000100.1, forward strand.
TAGAAGACATATCGTCTGGGGCACGGATAAAATAGACATGAATGACCCTTTTCAGCGAAAGTGGTTCATCAAGCAGGTTCTAATTCATGGCCGTGCAGAGGATATCAAGGAACTGGATTTGAACGAAGTAGAAAAACTCCTGGACGAATTAGACCTTCCAGAAGAAATTTATCAACTATGGAAATCATACTTTGAGGTCAAACGCAGTGCTTCAGGGTAAAGGAATTTTACATTGATAATTGTAATGACGATGAATTTTGCGTCTCCTCCACCTCAACTTGACAATAGGTTGTTTATTGCAATAATCTTTGAGTAATGCTATGCGGTCTAAAAAATCCTTCGGTTTGTGAATCCATCCTGAATAACTACATTCCCATACGAAAAAAATCTGTTAAAGGGGGTACCATTTTATGATTGAGATCAGGATGCATGGAAGAGGAGGGCAGGGAACCGTTGTTGCTTCCAAAGCCCTCGGAATAGCATTCTTTCTTGAAGGTCACTACATTCAGTCTTATCCACAGTATGGAGTTGAGCGTAGAGGTGCCCCGGTTCAGGCCTATCTCAGAGTCGCTGAGCCGGGTGAACAGGAGTTTGTCAGATCACAGATTTACGAGCCCGACCAGATCATCATTCTCGATCCTACACTTCTTGATCAGATAAACGTGCTTGAAGGTCTAAAACCTGGCGGCTGGGTCATAATCAATTCTCCAGAACCACCAGAAAAGATCAATATCCCTGAGATATACAACGTTGCCACAGTTGATGCTTCCTCAATTGCGATAAAACACAGACTCGGAACAAAAGCCCAGCCCATAGTGAATACTGCAATTCTCGGCGGTTACGCAGGTGCGACAAAGCTCGTGAGCATTGAGAACATAAAAGAGGCCATAAAACAGGTGGTTCCAATAAAGCCCGAGGAAAACGCGAAAGCCGCTGAAGAAGCTTATTATGCTGTCAAAGTGAGGAAAGCATCGGAGGTCAAAGTATGAAAAAAGAATATAATGTCCACAACATTCCAGAGGCACCTGTTACACTGACGACAACGCTGATAAACCAGACAGGGAGCTGGAAAAACATCCAGCCAGTTCTGGTTGAGGCACCGGCGCCCTGCACCGCTGCCTGCCCGGCCGGCATCGAAATTCCCGTGTATTTCGACATGCTCATCCGTGGAAGATTCGACGATGCTGCAAAAATTCTCCACGATAGCAATCCTTTCCCTTCGATCACGGGCAGGGTATGCCCTCACTTTTGTGAGCAGCAGTGTAACAGGGGCCACTTCGACGAGGCCATAAGCATTCGTGGAATTGAAAGATTTTTAGGTGATAGATACCTCGATAAGAAATGGTCACCTCCGGACACTGAGGTTGATAAAAAGATTGCCATTGTTGGTTCAGGTCCAGCAGGTCTCTCGGCAGCCCATTATCTCCGCAAAAAAGGATACAAAGTTACAGTTTTTGAGCGGGATGAAAAACCCGGAGGTGTTCTCCGCTACGGTATCCCGGATTACAGATTGCCAAAGGATATTCTTGACAAAGAAATCGAAGCACTTGAACGTGAAGGGGTGGAGTTCAAAACAAATACAGAAGTTGGCAAAGATATCACTTTCGATGAGCTAAAGGAAAAATTTGATGCTGTTTTCTTTGGCACAGGTGCTCCACTTGAAAGACAGATGAAAATTCCTGGTGAAGAGCATTTTATCAACGGTGTAGAATTCCTCCGCGAGGCCAATACCGGAAAATTTAAAGAATTTAGCGGTCGTGTAGCGGTTATAGGTGGTGGAAATGTGGCAATGGACGTTGCCCGCAGCCTTCTTCGTCTCGGTGCTACCCCTGTAGTACTCTACAGAAGAACCGAAAAAGAGATGCCTGCCATAAGAGAGGAAGTCGAGCGCGCTATGGAAGACGGCATTGAATTCAAATTCCTGACACTCCCTGTTAAAGCAGAAAAGAAGGATGGCAAGATTGTTCTGACCAACATAAAAATGAAATTGGGCGAGCCAGATGAAACAGGAAGGCGAAGACCCATCCCGATAGAGGGCTCCGAATACACCGAAGAATACGCTGCTGTTGTTACTGCCATCGGAGAGCTTGCAGACCTCTCTATTTTCCCCAAAGACTTATTAAATGAGAAAGGCTGGCTCGATGTGGATGTTGAGACCACAGCCACAAAGGACCCCAAAGTTTTTGCAGGTGGAGACCTTGTCCTCGGCCCTGCCACAGTCATTGAGGCTATTGAGCTTGGAAAGAGGGCTGCTACAAATATTGACCGGGTTTTGAACGGTCTTGAACTCAAGAAATTTAAGCCGTTTGAGAACGTGGTCGGATTTGACAAAATTGTTCTCGATTATTTCATCAAAGAGCCGCGTGAAAAGCAGCCTGAAATTCCCATTGAAGAGAGAATCAAGCATTTTGATCGGGAAGAGATTGGAGAGTTTACAGAGGAGCAGGTTCAGCGTGAAGCATCGCGGTGTTTCTCCTGCGGCCATTGTAATGGATGCGGTACGTGCTGGGTCTTCTGTCCGGATATGGCGATTAAGTGGGAAAATGATCAGCCGGTATTTGAATACGACTACTGTAAAGGATGTGGAATCTGTGCTGCCGAATGTCCGAGAGACGTCATTCACATGGTTCAGGTGAGAACCTTTTAGGAGGTAGAAAATGGCAACTGTAAAATCAGGGATCAAGAAGGTTTTAACTGGAAACAACTCCGTTTCGTGGGGTGTTAAATTATCAAGGGTGCAGGTAATTTCAGCCTATCCCATAACACCTCAGACGACGATCGTGGAGCTCCTTTCAGAAATGGTAGCGAATGGTGAGCTGAAGGCCGAGTTTATCAAGGTGGAATCTGAACACTCTGCCATGTCGGCTGTCATCGGTGCCTCTGCTGCAGGTGCAAGGGCTTTCACAGCCACCTCAGCTCAGGGACTTGCCCTGATGCACGAGATGCTTCACTGGGCGGCTGGAGCAAGGCTCCCCATTGTCCTTGCAAATGTTAACCGTGCCTTTGGGCCTCCATGGTCCATCTGGACGGAGCAGACCGATTCGCTGGCCCAGAGGGACACGGGCTGGATTCAGATTTATGTGGAATCCAACCAGGAAGCTCTGGACAATGTTATTCTTGCCTACAAAGTGGCCGAGCAGGTTAATCTTCCTGTGATGATCGTTCTTGAAGCTTTTGTGCTCTCTCACACCAACGAGCCTGTTGAGATTTATCCTCAGGAGATGGTTGATGAATACCTGCCACCTCGCGAAAATCCTCTTTATGTGGTGGAGCCCGGGAATAACTATGCTGTAGGTGCACTTGGTGGGCCGGACATTTACATGGAATGGCGGTACAAGATGCAGAAGGCCATGGAAAAGGCGCTGGATGTGATAAAGGATGAGGGTGCCAATTTTGGCGACCACTTTGGAAGGCATTACGGACATTATGAAGAGTACATGATGGATGATGCTGACATTGTGCTTGTTTCAGCCGGTGCCTTCACAAGTACTGTTAAATACGCTGTGAAGCACTACCGCGAAGAAACCGGTGAGAAGGTGGGAGTTTTGAAACTCCGGACGTTCAGACCTTTCCCTGCCGAGGACTTAAGACAGGTTTTATGCTGCCGTAAGAAGGTTGCAGTGCTGGATAGAAACATTTCCTTTGGACACCACGGAATCTTTTACTCAGAGCTAAAATCTGCACTGTACAGGATGAAGGATGGAGAGAGACCATTGATGCACGGCTACATTCTCGGGCTCGGCGGACGGGACATTACTCCGAAGGATATAAGAGACATCATTGAGGATGTTAAAACAAGGGATGAAATCAAGGAAGACATAATCTGGAAAGGAGTAAAACTATGAGTTTCTGGTACAATCAGGTTCCAATGGAAGAAAATTTTAATTCTGGACATCTTGCATGCCAGGGCTGTGGCGCAACCATTGCCATGAGGTATGCTCTTAAGGCCCTGGGAACAAACACCGTCGTGGTAATCCCCGCATGCTGCTGGACTATTATTGATGGTGCTTTCCCGGCTCATGCGATTAAAACCCCTCTTTTCCACACTGCATTTGAGACAGCCGCAGTTGTGGCTTCTGGAATAAAATCGGGCCTTAGAATTAGAGGAAAAGGTGATGTCACGGTGATGGCCTGGGCAGGTGATGGTGGGACATTTGACATTGGACTGCAGTCCCTTTCTGGCGCTGCTGAGAGGAACGAGGACATTATTTACGTGGTTTATGACAACGAAGCTTACATGAATACAGGAATCCAGCGTTCAAGTGCGACACCCTATGGGGCGTGGACGACCACAACACCTGAAAAGCATCCTGAAGACAGGCCAAAAAAGA
>WFZT01000101.1 GCA_015489415.1 Caldifarciminota bacterium
GGCTCGGAGATGTGTATAAGAGACAGGTATAGACCTGTCAACTTGAGGGTGCTACAAAAATCGGCTTAAATGGATGAAATTTAGGTGTGGAATTGTTTTTAAAGAAGAAGTTAAGTGGGGTGGGGCCGCCGAAGGCGGCCCCACCACCATTTTAAGTCAAATTTTTATCCTTTCTTTGGAATTGGATGTGCTATCTTCTTGAAAAATTCCTCAAAGTTAAAGGTCTTGTAATTGGCACATTCCTCATTATGACATCTTTTACATGTCTTCTCGGTGGGCATCACAAGTCCGTAATCTTCAGGTTTTAGCTTACCCTGATACAGCTTCCTCATGACGGAGAATTTTTTGTACTCAGATCCAGGTCCGTGACAGGCTTCACACTGCACGCCGTCCTCAACTTTGAAAGTGGAAGCGATAAGCTTCTTGTCAACACCGTATGCAGTTGTATGACACTTGAGACATTTAGGTGACTTTTGTGGGTCACCTGTAACTCCCGTCTTCTTGGCAGTTTCTTTTGCCTTCTCTGTTGCAAGAACTTTGTACGCGTTGTGGTGTGGAGTCTTGAGCCAGATTCCATACTGGTTCCCCCGGCTCTTTGATGAATGACAGGATTTACACCCCTTTACTCCAACATATTTGAAGGTTTTACCGCCTGCATGGCCTACACCCGCAAACAGCATCACGGTCATTATTGCCATCAAATACTTTCTCATTTTCTTAACCTCCTTTTCGTAAAAAAATTATAAAAGTCACTATCAATCCTTTCAAGAAGAATTGAGTTTGTTCGAAACATCTAAATTTTAGTTGCCACGTCGTCCAATGGATTCTCATAATCTCACTGTTAATTGTGGACTACCCGGTAAATTTCCCCTCCTTACCTCGGGAAGGAGGGGTCAGGGGAGAATGGGGTAAGTTCAACGATTTTTAGAATATCCCAATTGACTATACTCTTGAACAAGCTCGATCTTTTTTACAAATTTTTTCCATTCCACCCCAACCCTCCCTTCCGAAGGAAGGGAGGGAGTTTTGCTATTTATTTTGTCCAAACAGGAAAAATCTTAATTCCATAATTTTTAACATCGCTTTTTTTCTACTTACTCCACTTACACCGCACAAAAGGTTAAACATAGTGATATTTTCGAACAGGTTCAGAAGAATTTGCCTAGACTTTTTTAGATTTGAGCGTGTCCCTCTCCACTCCTCCCCTCACGCACTTTGTGCGTGGGGGAGAAAATAGGTGGGTGGAATTCTCATTAAAACTCCAAGTAAATTGAAGTTTTTCGAACAGACTCTTTTAGATTTTGACTTGCTTGAGGTGACGGATTTATGATATATCAAATGGCTGACCTGAAGCTTTGCTGGAAAAATCCAAATCTCGCTCCTGGAGAATGCAAATATCCACTTGACGACACTCTAAGAAAAAACATCAAACTCCGCTTTAAAAAATTTTGCGTCGAGTGTGATGTTTTTAAACGTGAGATCAAGATTCTCGATGTTGAGGCTGATGGTGTATACTCACTGATCCTCGATCTCTACCAGGAGGTCAAAGAGGAGCAGGAGGTTTTCAAAAAACTCAAGATTGCTCAGGATCTCCAGCAGTATCAATTCATGGGAATCGCAAAACTTTCAAAAATTTTCCAGACATCCCTCGATATCAAAAAGATAGTACATGCCACAGCATCGGTTATAACAGCTGGCCAGTTTCTCGGCTTCAACAGGGCTTTCGTACTCCTTCGAGAGGGGGATAAACTAAAGGGGTATTACGCAATTGGACCGAGGACCCCGGAGGAAGCTGGTAAAATCTGGCGAGAAATTGAGGAAAAGAAACTGACCCTCGAAGAAATCATTGAATACGACGAGGAGAAATTTAATAAAGAAGCTGGAAAATTCAGGGAAACTCTTGAAAAACTCCAGCTTGACGTGAAAGAAATTGAAAAGCTCTTCGAATCCGTTTCATGGCTCAGAGTGGATGCTAACTCGTGTAAAGGTGTTTTTGAGAAAATATCCGAGGCGATTTCCAGCTGTAACTTTATAGCCATTCCTTTGCGAAGCGATTCTGAAATTATCGGTCTTGTCATTGCCGATAACCCGTTCACGGAGATCGAGCTCACTGAGGACAAAATTAGCAAGCTGGAGATGGTCATTTATCCTGCATCCATCGCTATTTCACGGGCATTGCTCTACAAGGAAGTTCTCGATAAGGCCCGGGAACTTGAAAAGGCCAATCAGGCTCTAAGAAAGTACCAGGAGACCATCACTCAGCTTGAGAAAATCGAGGCTCTCGGCGAAACCATCAATGAAATTGCCCACGACATCAAAAATCCAGCAACAATCATCGGAGGAATTGCTAAATCTCTGCTTGAGGATATTTCACCCAATGATACTAAATACGAATATCTTGAAGCTATTTACCAGGAAGCCCAGAATCTTGTTGAGATCGTTAACTCACGTGTACGCAACATCCGGGAGAGATTTATAGAGAAACCTGATTGGTGGAGAATTGAGGATATTCTCAAAAAAGTTTTATCGCAGAAAGAGCCTATTTTGAAAGCGCGAGGGATTACACTCGAGAAAGAAATTGAAGATACGGGACTGGAGTATCTTGTAAATCCATCGGATATTTCACAGTGTTTTGAGCATGTGATCCAGAATGCCATCGAAGCGATGCCCGAAGGTGGCAAACTATCTGTTACACTCAAAAAGATAGACGATCACAGCGTGCAGATTCAGGTGACTGACACGGGCGTGGGTATTGACGAAAAGTATGCAGAGAAGGTGTTTGAACCTACATTCACCACCAAAGAGAATGGATGGGGAATGGGGCTTTATATCTGCAAAAAGAAATTGAAATTCTACGGGGGAGACATTACCCTAAAAGGAAAAGTAGGGGAAGGGGTCACAGTGACCATAATTTTAAGGAATGGAAAAAACATACGGGAGGTCAAAAATGGAGAAATCTAAAAAGTACGTCTATTTCTTTGCAAATGGAGAGGCAGAAGGAAACGCCAGCATGCGCAACCTTTTAGGCGGTAAGGGCGCAAATCTTCACGAGATGACACGTCTTGGTATACCTGTTCCGCCTGGATTTACCATTTCAACAGAAGCGTGTGTATATTACTTTAAAACGGGAAAGATTCCGGAGGGGCTGGAAGAGGAAGTCACGAAGAATCTCCACAGACTTGAGGAAGTTACAGGAAAGAAATTTGGTGACAACACAAATCCTCTCCTCGTTTCAGTCAGGTCAGGAGCCCGTGTTTCCATGCCCGGCATGATGGATACCATTCTGAATCTCGGACTCACAGACGAATCGGTCAAAGGACTCGCAAAGCAAACCAATAACCCGAGATTCGCTTATGATGCCTATAGAAGATTCATCCAGATGTTCAGTGAGACTGCAAAGGGCATAAAACACGAAAACTTTGAAAAGGTACTCGAAGAGGTCAAGAAAGAGGCAGGTGTTGAGGCAGACAGCGACCTTAGCCCTGACCACCTGATGAAGCTTATCGAAAAGTATAAAGAAATTTACAGGCGCGAAACCGGTGAGGAATTCCCACAGGACCCCTGGAAACAGCTCTGGGAGGCAATTATTGCTGTGTTTAATTCCTGGAACAGTGAAAGGGCGGTTGAGTACAGAAAACTAAATAAAATCCCTGATGACTGGGGCACAGCAGTTAATGTGGTAGCCATGGTGTTTGGTAATATGGGAGAGGATTCAGGAACAGGTGTGGCCTTTACCCGTGACCCAATGACTGGCGAAAATCAGTTCTATGGCGAATTTTTACCAAACGCCCAGGGTGAGGATGTAGTGGCAGGTATCCGAACTCCGCACGCATTAAATGAATATTCTAAGCGGGAAAAGAACAAGGACCTTCCGACCTTAGAGGAAACCATGCCCGAGGTTTACAAAGAACTCTACAATATTGCGAAAAAACTGGAAAAGCACTACAGAGACATGCAGGACATCGAATTTACGATTGAAAGGAAGAAGCTATACCTTCTGCAGACAAGAAACGGTAAAAGAACAGCCCGTGCTGCCGTCAAAATTGCTGTTGACATGGTGGAAGAAGGCCTGATCGATAAGGAAGAGGCTTTGATGAGGGTGGAAGCAGGCAGGTTGAATGAGCTTCTACACCCCACGTTTGATCCCAACGCTCCCAAGAAGGTCATTGCAAAAGGGCTTGGGGCTTCACCCGGAGCAGCCTACGGAAAAGTGGTCTTTGAATCTGAGGAAGCAGCAAAATTGGGAGAATCAGGTGAAGATGTGATCCTCGTGAGACACGAGACATCGCCCGACGACATTAAAGGAATGGCCAAAAGTAGAGGAATCCTTACATCCCGTGGCGGCATGACTTCTCATGCCGCTGTTGTTGCAAGAGGTATGGGTATCCCTGCAGTGGTAGGGGCTGAGGATATTGAGGTTGATTACGAAAAAGAAGAATTTAGAGTTGGCGATATCGTTGTGAAGAAGGGAGATTTCATCAGCATTGATGGGACCACGGGCGAAGTGATGCTTGGAAAAGTTGATACAATCCCACCTGTTATTTTTGAAGAATTTCATAAACTCCTTGATTGGGCTGATGAGATCAGGTGGATTGGTGTAAGGGCAAATGCAGAGACACCAGAAGATGCAAGAAGGGCGAGAGAATATGGTGCCGAGGGAATTGGACTTGCAAGAACCGAGCACATGTTCTTCTCAGGTGAAAGAATCTATGCCATGCAGGAAATGATCATTGCCGAATCACGCGAGGAGAGGGAGAAGGCTCTTGCCAAGCTCTTGCCCATGCAGAGAGAGGATTTCAAAGAGCTATTCAGGGCTATGGATGGATTTCCTGTAACCATCAGAACACTTGATCCTCCGTTGCATGAATTCCTGCCAAAGGATGACGAGCAGATAAAGGAGCTTGCAGAGCGTCTCGGAGTGCCCGAAGAGAAGATAAGGGCAAAGGCTGAGGCCTTAGCGGAAGCCAACCCCATGCTGGGTCACAGGGGTTGTCGTCTCGGCATAACCTACCCCGAGATTACTGAAATGCAGGCAAGAGCAATTTTTGAGGCTGCCTGTGAGGTTAAAAAGGAAGGGGTCAAGGTCTATCCAGAGATAATGATACCGCTTGTTTCAACTGTGAGAGAGCTTGAGATTCAGAAGGCAATTGTGGATAAGGTAGCAAGTGAGGTATTCAAGGAGCAGGGCGTTGAGGTCGAATATCTTGTCGGAACCATGATAGAGCTCCCACGCGCAGCCTTGACAGCAGATGAAATCGCAACTGTGGCCGAATTCTTCTCCTTTGGAACCAACGACCTGACCCAGACGACCTTTGGATTTTCCCGTGACGACGCGGGTAAATTCCTGCCCAAGTATGTTGAGATGGGGATCTTGAAGGATGATCCGTTCCAGGTGCTCGACCAGGAGGGAGTCGGTCAGCTTGTTAAAATGGGAATTGAAAAGGGACGTTCAACGAGGCCTGAGCTCAAGGTGGGCATTTGTGGAGAGCATGGAGGTGAGCCTTCAAGCGTGAAGTTCTGCCACAGAGTTGGCATGGACTACGTCTCAGCTTCTCCATTCCGTGTGCCTATTGCGAGGCTTGCCGCAGCACAGGCAGTGATTGAGGAGAAGCGTAAGAGAAAGAGGAGTGTAGTGAGGTAGGCTGAAAATTGAAAGAATTTTAAGTAAAGGGGCTGGCGTGAAGCAGCTACGCTGCTTCACGC
>WFZT01000102.1 GCA_015489415.1 Caldifarciminota bacterium
CCTCACCCCTGCAAATGCCACGGAAAAGATTACAAGAGCAGAAAAAGCCGGAAGATGGAAGATCAACGTCCCCTTTACAATCACGAGCACATCAAAGAGTATGAGTATGAGAAGCTTAACTCTCGGATCCATTTATCGAAAGATATATTCCAGGTTCTATGTGGAGCTCTCTCATCAAATTTATGTCATTTCTGGTGATCCGGGGAAGATTAATGATCGAACGAATTTCACCTCTATCCATCAAAACCCATTTGCATGAGATCTCCTTAGCAAATTCAACATCATGGGTCGAAACCACAATGGAAATGCCCTCGTCCCTCAGAGTCCTGATAATCCGGGCAATAGCCTTCACGGTCTCTCCATCCTGTCCTGTAGTGGGCTCATCGAGAAGGAGAACCCGCGGCTTCATGCTCAAAACTGCTGCCATGGCAACCCTCTTCTTCTCCCCCTCTGAAAGCAAAAACGGAGAACGCTCTCTTAAATCTTCAAGAGAGAGTAGATGGATGAGCTTCTCCACCCAATCATAGTTAACTGCCCGCGAGCTTGTTCGAAAATTCCCCCCTCCTCTCCTCCCCCCACGCACTTTGTGCGTGGGGGGAGGAACAAGGTGGGGGGTAAATTTTTCCTCAAAAATCAAAGAATTTGAGATTTTTTTGAACAGGTTCACTGCCCCCACCATTATCTCATCAATCACTCTCGTTTTAAAGAAAATATCCTGAGGATTATGGGGAACATATCCTACTCGCACATCTTTTTTTACCACACCCTGATCTGGCTTCAAAATACCTGCCATGAGCTTCATTAATGTGGTCTTCCCTGCACCGTTTGGTCCGAGAAGCACGATTACCTCACCTTCACGGAGAGTTAGATTGATATCCTCCACTGCCCTTTGCCCATTGTAGCTAAAGCTCACGTGTTCAAGTGAAAGCAGGAGGTTGCCTGACGTGTCTTTACAGTGGAATTCCTCTCGATACCCTTTCTTTTTTAGCCCTTCGATTATTGCCTTCCTGTCTAAATCGTTAACCCCCGCAATCTTTGCCAGTCTTACGATCTCAGGCTCGCGCACGCGGAACTCATTGAAATTGACTGCAAAGAGATCATTAGTCTTAATGCGATTTTTGCTGTCCCTGATAAAGATAAACTCATCGGAAAAGGAGAGTGCCTCATCAATTCTGTGTTCTGCAACGATGATTAGTTTGTCTTCTAAAGATTGAAGGGTCTCTCTCAATCGCTCCCGGTTGAGGCCATCAAGGGTGGCAAAAGGCTCGTCCAGGAGAATTATTGGTGATCCAAGGGCAATTATTGATGCCAGTGTGAGAATATGCTTCTCGCCTCCCGAGAGTTCGTGGCTCTTTTTTGATAAAATAGGCCCGAGATTCAATTTTTCCTTTATCCAGTTGAGCCTTTCGCTGATGTCATCAGGTGGGAGCCCGGCATTTTCGAGGGTAAAGATAATTTCTTTCTCCGTTCTTTCGTTAAAAATCTGAGCTTCCGGATTTTGATGAACAAAACCTGCTATCTTAAAGAGTGCACATGTGTCGCTTTCCCGCGTGTTTACACCTTTCACCAGGACCGTGCCTTTGAAATCCCCCCGATAAAAATGGGGTATGAGCCCATTTATAAACCTCAGGATTGTGGATTTGCCGCTGCCGCTTGGGCCTGTTATTACCGTGTTTTTATCGAGCTTTTCCCTTAGCTCCTCGACTGCAAAGCGTGTGCTCTTTTTATATCGAAAAGAGACATCATCAAAGATTATCATTCAAGTGCCACACCGGCCTTTTTAAGGAGATATAGGGCAATGACTCCGAGAATGGAGCCTGTAATTGCCGCAAGCGAAAAGGCAACGATAAACGTTATCAGGGCCATTGATTTATGGAGGAAAACAGGACCAACGAAGAGAGCACTCGTTATAGCGGCAATGAGGCCTGTTCCGATCACCTCACCCAGAGCAGCGATTATGATATTTTTTGATAAAATCCATGCGTATCCCACAAGGAAGGCACCAATCATGCCACCAGGGAAGGCAAAAATTGTGCCGGTGCCCAGAAGATTTCTGATGATAGCGGCAGCACCGGCAACTGCAGTGGCATACCAGGGCCCCACAAGTACCCCGGCAATGACATTAATCATACTCTGGAATGGAAACACTTTTGTGATCCCAATGGGAATAAAAATAGGTGAGAGAACCACAGCAAGGGCTGTTAAGACCACAGAATAAGCCACTTTTTTAGTTGCACTCATCATTCCAACCTCCAAGGGAAATATACTAAATTTTAAAAAACACAGGCAAGACTATCAAATCGCATTTGCTTCCCAAATCCTCAGCTAAGGAAAATTTTGGTCTCGATCAGGCCATCCTGATGCTTATCTCCACACCCTCTCTACCAACTCCACTGGCTCACTGCTGTTTCTTGACTATTTCTATCCACTCATCTCCCTGATCTCTCCTTTCCTTTTGTATA
>WFZT01000103.1 GCA_015489415.1 Caldifarciminota bacterium
ACCCCAGGTGGAGGGACCAATCTTCCTACCGGGGTCAAGCCCCAAGGAGGGGAAAGATCTAAAAACCACTCATTCCACCTCCTCTAAAGTTTTTCTCTATATTGTGGGTGATAACCATAATAAATAACAACAAACATTATAGGAGGAGGGGGAAATTTTCGGCTTTCTTGCGATTAATTTTTGCTTTATGAGAAAGTAATCCTTAAGCAAGAGCTCCCTCCCTTCCCCTCGGGAAGGGAGGGTTGGGGTGGAATGGGCAACAATATTTTTGAGATGTATTGGGATGATTCTCAATCAGTATTGGTATTCTTAGACTCCTGAAACGGTTCGTACCTTTATAACACCTCTTGTGGAGCGGAGTCTTCTCATTACATCCTCAAGCTGCCCCCTTGTCTTCACATTCACGGTCAGGTCTGCCAGAAATTTACCACCGTAAACCCCCTTGATATTGTGTGAAACCTGGTAATTCCCGAAAAGGTCCTCATGATCAAGTTCTTCGAGAAACTTGTTCAGTCCAGAGAGGTCCTCTGCCACTACTCTGAGCTTTACTTTCCTGACAAAACTTGATTCATCTACCCAGTAGGCAGGGAGGATTCGCGACCTGTCGCCGCGGTAATGGGTTACGTTTGGGCAATTTTTTCTGTGGATGGTGATTATTTTTGAGCTTGTTACAATGCCAACGATTTCATCGCCGGGAAGCTGAATGCAGCAACGGGCAAACTTTATATCCAGGCCTTTAAGGCCACTCACTTCCACAAGTGGTCTTTTTGCGCCATAATGGGTCTTTCTCGATTGCGGCAGGAATTTCTTTACCTTGCTTATGAGCTTTTTCCTTGAAATCCTCTTCGCCGAAAATGCGTAGAACAGCTCTTCCTCGGCGTGCATATTAAAAGACCTCACTATCCTGGTCAAAACCGTGTCCCTCGAATTTTCCAGCACATTCAGCTCTTCAAACATTTTCATCACCTGTTCTCTACCGGCTTCAGTCTCCCCAGACACAAATTTCAGAAGTAGAGCGCGCTTGAGCACCCTCATGTTGAGCTTTCCATCGGCGAGACTGATGTAAAAATTGTTCTCCTCCTTCATCTTGAATTCGCCAAGGAGCTCCTTTGCCACCTCCTGATAATCCACATCAAATGGAATGAGTCTCTTAAGAATTCTCGAAAATTCCTCTTTCCCCTGCTGTATTTTCTCTTCCCTCTCTCTTCTGCGGAAAAATGCCCTAATTTTTTGTCTTGCAGCATGGGTTTTCACAAATTGTAGCCAGTCCCGGCTCGGTGACGGGACATTGCCTGTCAGAATCTCGACGATGTCACCGTTTTTGAGTTCGTAATTCAGAGGCACAAGTTTGCCGTTCACCTTTGCTCCTCGAGCACGGTGGCCAAGCTCGGTATGGACTGCATAGGCAAAATCTATAGGGGTCGAATGTTTTTTTAGTACCATTATCTCCCTTTTGGGAGTAAACACGTAGATATCCTCAACTGCCAGTTCCTTTCTCAAAACTCTGTAGTAAGTTCGTGGATCATTTATATCCTTCGAGCGGTCAATCAGATTATTAAGCCATAGCATGAATTTTGAGTGTTCCTCATTACTTTTGCTCCCTTCCTTGTAACGCCAGTGGGCCGCAATTCCAAACTCTGCTATTTCGTGCATGAGCTCTGAACGAATCTGGATTTCGATAAATTTATTGTCAGGCCCCATCACGGTAGTGTGTAAGGACTGATAAAAGTTGGGCTTTGGATTGGCGATATAATCCTTGAACCTACCTGGCACAGGTTTGTACAACTCGTGAACCACTCCAAGGGCCTTGTAAGCGTCGTCTTTGGTTTCTGTTATAATTCGGATTCCATAGAGGTCGTATAGTTCGTCAAATTTTTTGTTCTTTCTGCGCATTTTCTGATAAACAGAATAGATGTGCTTGGGACGCGAAATAATCTGTGCCTTCACACCACGCTCCTTTAGCGCATTTTTCAATTGACTTTCAACAAGTTTGAGGAATTTTTCCCTATCCCTACGTTTTTCATTAATTTTCCTCGCAAGTTCAGCATACTTCTCAGGATTCAAGTATTTAAAGGATAGGTCTTCGAGCTCCCATTTTATTCGCCAGATACCAATTCGGTGGGCAAGAGGGGCATAGATTTCAAGGGTTTCCCTCGCAATTCTTCGCTTTTTGTCCGGGGGCAAAGGGTCAAGGGTTTTGATGTTATGAAGCCTGTCTGCGAGCTTGATAATCAAGACGCGTGGGTCCTGCGCTGTTGAGAAAATGATTTTCCTGTAGCTTTCAACCTTGCGTTTATACATCCTGCCAATGTCGTGGTTGCCATTCAACCCCTCAAGCGGTATCTGCTTTATTTTGGTAACTCCCTCAACAAGAAACGCGATATCCTTGCCGAATTTCTTCTCCAGCTCTTCAGTGGTAGCAGAGGTATCCTCAAGGACATCGTGCAATAGCCCGGCGATGACGGTGTCCACATCCATTCCGAGCTCCATAAGCAGTAATGCAACGTTTATGGGATGTGTGATATAGGGTTCTCCTGACACCCTGTATTGCCCTTTGTGCTTTTCAGTGGCAAATTCGAGCGCCTTTTTTACGCGTGAAACATCCTCTCCGGGGAATGATTTTTCAACCCTGTCCAGAAATTCTTTTAAAAGGTCTTTGTAAACTGGTTCAGGTGAGGGGGAACCCGGCAAAGTGTATCACCTCTTCATCTTTTTTGAGCATATGAGCGGCAATTTTTCTGTCGGCATAACGCCATTCTTCACCCTCAATCACACCGGGAGTTTTTATGTAGTCTCTTGAGAACAGGTAGTTTGTGAAATTTTTAATTTCGTCCATCTCCACCTGCCCTCTTCTATCCATCATCGTCAGGGCCTCGAGGGCATAGCCGCGGAGTAGTTTTTCTTGAAGTTTCTTGAAAAGACCAGGCCCTGCAAAGACATCCATGCCAAGAATTTTGTCGCCAGCGACTGCAATAAATCCTCGTGTATTTTCGGGGAACTCCACATCTTCGATGAACCTCTCGATTTCGTCTTTCAAAGTGGAAAATACATCGTGCATGGAGCTTGTCATAGACCTCACATGAAAGCTTTTCAGAGTACTTTTGACAGATTTCCAGACAGCCTGCTGGTCAGCCTTGAAAGAGCGGGATTTCTTTACAGACTGGGTAACAGACGAAGCAAGAATTGACCTTAGAGAGGGATAAGCAACCACATCTGAGTGTGAGAAGATTCTGTCTCCACTCCACCTGTTTTGCTCCACACATGTGACCGGTACACGTTTCCTCACTGGATTTGTGGCAACCATTGAGGTGTTAAAAACCCTGTTCTGAAGGGCACCGACAATCTCCTCACCGTCGAGCACAAAAAGTCCGCCACCGCCTCCAAAGTCGATATCCACCTCGTTTACCTGGCCTGTGTCATTTATCGAAAGAAGACCACGCTCTCTCGCCTCTTCAACGGTAAGAAAGTTCCCACCATTTCCACCCACGATGGGATGGATTACCAGATTTCTCAAAAAGTATGGCTCATCAAATTTCAACTGCATCATTCTATATTAATAACCGCTCCGGCTCCAGAGTCAATATAGTTCTCCTCACCAAACACCTCTTTTGCCACTTCCCTCGCAAGTTCTCCGGAGCAATGAGACGGAGAAATTTTTTCCACTCCAAGTTCCTTCAAGTATTTCATGGTTTCAAGAACGTAATCTCTGTCCTTATCCATGAGATGGAAGCCACCGATTACAAGGTAGATGTGCTCGTCTATGAAATTTCCTCTCACGTGTGCCACTATTTTCGAAATTTTAGGGTGTGAGCATCCGGTCAAAACCACAAGCCCGGGATTTGTTTTGATTACCATGGCCTGCTCCACTATCACAATCCCAAGCTGACCCGTCGAATACACGCCGTTAAACAGCCTCTCAACATCTTCCACCCTTACGACTTTTCCTCCGTGACGTTTCACTCTTTCCTCAAATTCCTCTGCAATGGATTTTGCTATGTAAACCACAGGCTGATGCTCCATCACATCGAGAAGTGGGATCAACCCACCCACATGGTCAAGATGTACGTGAGAAATAAAGATGTGTTTGATCTGCTCTGGCTCAACCCCCGCGAGCTCAAGATTCTTCAGCAAAATGTCCCCATCTGGACCAGTATCAAAAAGAACTCCCTCCTCGAGACCATCAACGAACATTGATAGTCCCCACGCATACCGAAACTCCGGGTTCTGGATTACATTGTTAACGATGACTTTTATTTGCATAATGCACCCCCTTTTTAATCGACCAGGTACTTAAACCTTCTGACGAAATCCTCAGGAGACATGTTGCCTGCGCGTGCAAGCTCTTCGATTTGCTCCTGAGTCTCGAAGTCCTCTTTTTTGAGCTTAATCATGTACTCCTGTGAAACCTTGTAAGTTTCGGATGATGTGTCCACAAATCTCACCCTTAGCCTTTCGGTCTCGGGATCGATCAGGTCTTCAAAGGGGATGGGATTGAGGCTCCCGTCCTTGTAGGAAATTATGGCCCCGTTGCCACCCATTTTGAGGAGAAACTCCACGGCTCCATGGCCAAGATTTTTCGTATACTCAATATCAAAAGCAATAGGGGGTGCACTCCTCAGGATATACCCGATTTCTATATCGAGGATTTTTATATCAACTCCACGCTTTCTGAGGGATGAAACGACCGGGTCTTTCAGTATCTTTCCAAGTGGGATTTCAGACAATCTGAGGTGACCGAAATCGTCCCTCTCCATAGTTTGATGGGCTGGAAAGTCATGTGGATCGATTTTAAGTGCAATGCCTTCTGCGATAACAGCGACTCCGTCCATTCGACCGAGCGCCTTCCTTTTGATAATTGCCCCTTCAAGAATATCGGTAACATACTGAAGTGGGACTTTGTCTCCCTTCAATTCTTCCGGGATAATGGCCATTGTGGCACCTGCTGCCTTGGCAATCCCAAGGGCAAGATGGCCGGCCTCACGTCCCATTGTAACTACAAAATACCACCTGTTTGTGGTCTTTGAGTCCTCCATTATGTTGCGAACGAGATCGGTGCCGAGCTCTTTTGCAGTTTCAAAGCCAAACGTGGGCATGTTTTCAGGAAGTGGGATGTCGTTGTCAATCGTTTTTGGAACATGCGCTATACGGATTTCATCCCCCACCAATTTTTTTAGCTTATAGGCAAGTGTAGCTGTCCCATCACCGCCAATTGTGACGAGGTATTTAATCCTCAGCTCTCTGAATGATTTGATGAGATTCTCTATTTTATCCCTCGAATCAATAGGGTTGTCTCGGGACGACCTCAAAATGGAGCCACCTGTGAAATGGATTCTCGAGACATTTTCAATGGAGAGTGGAATCAGGTAGGAAGTATCCCCTCGGCTAAGCCATTTAAAGCCATCGATAATTCCAATTACATCAAGCCCTTCATTAATTGCTTCAATGGTAACGGCACCTATAACGCCATTTATTCCAGGCGCAGGCCCTCCCATCACTGCAATGGCCAGCACCTCACTTCTTCTTTTCATAGATGGAATTATACATCAGACCCATTTGAATTGAAAAGAGAGGGAGTTTTGAATTCTTCTGAATAAAGACCCTCTTGTAAAAACAGGCTTTTTGTATTATATAATAGGTTGAACTTCGGGGAAATTTGGTTTTTGGGAAAATTAAAAGGAGGTATACGTTATGGATGTATTAACCCTATCGCGGTGGCAGTTCGCCGTAACCACCATATACCACTTCTTCTTTGTCCCACTAACTCTTGGCTTGTCTATCCTCGTCGCCATTATGGAGTCAAAGTACGTGTCTTCTGGCGACGAGATGTACAAGAGGATGGCCAAATTCTGGGGTAGACTTTTCCTCATAAACTTCGCAATGGGTGTCGTGACCGGTATCGTGCAGGAATTCCAGTTTGGAATGAACTGGGCCGAGTACTCGAGATTCATGGGAGACATCTTCGGTGTACCCCTTGCCATTGAGGCTCTCCTGGCATTCTACCTCGAGTCCACATTCCTCGGTGTCTGGACATTTGGATGGAACAAACTCTCCAAGAAGGCACACGCTGCCACTATCTGGCTTGTGGCTATTGGCTCCAACCTTTCAGCACTCTGGATTCTTACAGCAAATTCATTCATGCAGGAGCCTGTAGGTTACAAGCTTGAGCAGGGCAGAGTGATCCTCACAAGCTTCAAGCAGGTCATTGGTAATCCAAATGTCTGGGTCCAGTTCCCTCACGTGCTCTCAGCAGGTATCACGACCGCTGGATTCTTTGTCCTTGCATTTAGTGCCTATCATTTGCTCAAAGGGACAAAGGAGACTGAGTTCTTCCGTCGCTCTTTCAAGTGGGGTGCGGTTTATGGTCTCATCGGCGTGATACTGGTTATCATCATCGGTCATATTCAGGGTCAGCATCTCACCCGCGTGCAGCCTACAAAGATGGCCGCTGCCGAGGCCATCTGGGAAACAGAAAATCCCGCAAGCTTCTCACTCTTTGCCATAATTGACACAAAACATCAGAAGAATTCACTGGATATCAAGATTCCCGGCTTCCTGAGCTTCCTCGTTTACAACAAGTTCTCCGGAGAGGTGAAGGGAATTAAAGACCTCCAGAAGGAGTTCGAGGCAAAGTACGGCCCCGGAAATTACATTCCGCCTGTTAAAACGTGCTACTGGTCTTTCAGATTGATGGTAGGACTTGGATTCCTCATGCTGCTAATAGCATTAATCGCCATCCCGTATGCGAAACGGGATCCGGCGAATATTCCAAAAGGCTTCCTGAAGCTCGCAGTATGGTCGGTGTTCTTCCCCTATCTTGCTAACACCTTCGGATGGATGCTCACTGAGTTTGGGCGTAATCCCTGGATAGTTTACGGACTTCTGAAGATAAAAGACGGAGTCTCGCCCAATCTCGCACCGGGTACAGTCCTCTTCTCGCTTCTCATGTTCGCAGTAGTTTACGGACTTCTCATGATCGCAGACGTCTATCTCCTCGTTCTCTACGGACTCAAACGTGGGCCTGAAGAGGCCGCTGTCGAAGGATACTAAGGAGGTTTTGCCATGGTATTACAGACAATTTGGTTTATTCTCGTAACGGTTCTATTTATTGGTTTCTTCTTTCTCGAGGGATTTGATTATGGGGTGGGGATTCTCCTGCCCTTCCTGGGGAAGAAGGACGAGGAAAGAAGGGCGATTATTAATTCCATAGGTCCATTCTGGGATGGAAATGAAGTGTGGCTTATCACAGCAGGCGGCGCGACATTTGCATCGTTCCCGCAGGTCTACGCCACACTGTTCAGCGGATTTTACACCGCCCTTTTCCTGATTCTTCTGGGGCTAATTGTAAGAGGAGTGTCTTTCGAATTCAGAAGCAAGGTCGAAAGCCAGGGCTGGAGAAACTTCTGGGATTGGATGAACTTCCTTGGAAGCTTCGTTGCCGCGCTCCTCTGGGGTGTTGCGGTTGGAAATCTCATAAGAGGTGTACCTATTGATGAAAAGATGTACTACCACGGAGGTCTTCTCGGCCTGATCAGTATATTTACACTCATTGCGGGCGTGACCTTCGTGCTTCTTTTCGCATATCACGGTGCCAATTTCCTTTCTCTCAAACTCGCTGATGATCTCTCTGAGAGGGCGAAATCTGCTGCAAAGAAACTCTGGATATGGACTGTGATTTTTGCTGTGATTTTTATCCTCTGGGCGCTCTTTGGAACCCCATACTTCACAAAGGGAGCAGTTCCCTGGCTCGCTTATCTCGGAGCTATACTTGCTGCAATTTCTCTTCTTATCAGTGGATTCAGGGCGTTCCAGGGTAAAAGTGGGTGTGCATTCCTCTGGAGTGCTTTGACCATTGTCTTTGCTACGGTCATGGTCTTCGGAGGTCTCTATCCGAGAATCCTCATATCAACGATGGACCCATCTTACAGTCTGACTATAGCCAACGCATCTGCAAGCCCGTACACGCTTAAGATAATGACCATCGTGGCCGTCGTCCTTGTGCCCATCGTGCTTATCTACCAGATATGGACATACACGGTGTTTAAAGAGCGGATTAGTGTGAAGAGTGAGATGGAGTATTAGGATTTTATGATTAGGTGAGGGCGGGGCCGAAGGCCCCGCCCACATCATAAAATTCCTACCTCAATACCATCATCTTCTTCATCGCTTTCCCATGCTCACCTCTCACCACCACAAAGTACATTCCGCTCTCTAATCCCTCTACTCTCACTCGATAGTATCCCTTCCTCACCATCCCGTTGAACAATTCCTTCACTCTCCGACCCTCTATATTGTACACATCCACTCTCACCTTCCCATCTTCCGGTATCCCAAGCACTATTTCTCCTCTACCTCTCATCGGATTCGGACTTATGGACATCACTCTGTACGTCTCAGGGATTAGCATTACCTCCTCTTCGCTCATCGGTCCACTGCCAGCTATTGGCTTTCCAAATACGTATATCTCATTTAACACCGCCACTGGCCCACTCTCCTTCTCCACCTCAAGCACTACCGTTGAATCCTCCACATACATCTCCTCCGGCACCTCCAGCTCAATATATGTCTCTTTCCCCTTCTGGATCAGCTCACTCTTTACCGGTTTACCATCTAAGTAAAATTGCTCCGTTATATCATCCTCTTCCTCATGATATATGTACAGTCCAAGTCTGTAATATTCGTTAGGGTTGAGGTCCGTGATTCTATAGCTCAATCTATCTCCCACATCCGCTGATTTTCCCTTCTCATCACTGTACTCTTCAAATCCACTTCTCTCTATCGTCTTCGGTGTAGGTATCGTATCACCAAGTGTTATCACCTGCTCAGGTATCGGCCCCGTCGAATAAACGTTCACTCCAAGCATATTACTTGAACCATCCTTTATCATCAATGCACTTAAATATACGGATGTTTGATAATATTCACCTCCCACGGTATAAAACGTTAATGCTGTATTGCTTATATCCCCTGTACCCGCAGTCATCAGCTCTGCTGGCTCATCCTCCAGTGCAAGTGACATCTTCTCCAATTTGTTACCATCACTCC
>WFZT01000104.1 GCA_015489415.1 Caldifarciminota bacterium
ACACTTTACTTAACCACCAGCACCTTTGCCACATCTCTGAAGTTACCGGCTTCCATCTTAACGAAGTAGATTCCATTGGCAAGACTTCCCGTGTTGAAGCTCACTCTGTGGAGTCCTGCATTTGCTCTTCCTGAGAAGATCTCTTTAACCTTTCTACCTGAGAGGTCATAGAGTGCAAGGTCCACATTCATGCTCTTCGGCACCGAGAAGGAGACTGTAGAAATTCCTCTTCCTGGATTGGTTGTCGTGCCAAGAAGCGCAAGTTTCGGTGTGTTGATAGGATTCTCGCTGACATCAACAGGATAGGCGAAATGGATGGTCAGACTGTCATGAGGAACAAGTGGATTACCATCATAAGTGTACTGAAGGTACCAATCACCATTGGGGTATGCCGAGGCATCCTGAATTCCAATCGTCTCATCACTGTAGTCTGTAATGGTCAGATAGTTCATATCAATATCACCATTCTGGTGAAGAACCACTTCGTAAGTGTTGTATGTTGAACCACCATACTCGGGAACCTCGTAAAATTCGATAACTGCATAGGTGCCGAAGGACTGGAAATAAACCTGACCGTGTGCAGATGGATTCTGGTCAGACCAATAAAAAGCTATGAGATCCCATGGACCGCCGTAAGCATCTGTAGGAAGTGCTTCGTTGCTAAGTCCGAAGTAATGATCCGCGAAAATAACAGTTCCATTAGACTCAATGTCAATCTGTGTATAAGTTGTGTCATAGAAGGGGAAAGTGAATCCGATATCCATAAGATGAGTCTGATCGTCATCACCGAGGTTTAGAGGTGTTCCTGTTGATGTAATATCTATCCAGTTGAATGAAGGACCACCGTGGTAGTCAGAATCCATGAATGTATATCCAAATCCATCAGGGCCACCAGCATGTGCATTGGTGACAACCTGAATTGTGTTGGAAGGATCTGATTCATGAACAGGAGTCTCGTTGTCATAGGCCGTGACATAAATGCTGTGAGAACCAGGAGTTACATTAATTGTGTCCGTGCATGGTAATCCTGCTGCGGTTGTAGGATATGAAGAGTTGAGTGTTCCGTCTACGTAAATATTAATTCCTGCAAGGTCATCCAGTGGAGTTCCATCAGCCTGTGTGGATGGATTTATCCATGTGAGCTCAACGTGCGACTCATCCACCACATTTCCAACAAGGTTGGATGGTGGTGCAGGATATGGAGACCCACCTGCATACCAGCTGGTGCTCACAAATGGACTTGTGGAATCATTGGCATCCACTGCTCTCAGGTAAATTGTGTAAAGTGTACCATCAGTCAAACCTGTGAGTGTATCTGTCTGGACACCGGCCGGCACCGTGTCAACAAGAGTAGAATCTTTTGTTCCACCGGAGAGCCAGATTTCAATATGGAAATTTGTAAGAGTGTCACCACCCACATAGTGTGTGGGATCAGTCCATGAAACGGCCATGCTTGTGGGCATTGTATAGTCAGAATAGGCTATTACATCTGTGGGCGGAAGTGGATCGAGTGAATCTCCGTAGGGACTAACAACTGCGGCAATATCCCAGTTAAAGTCGAGCGAAGAGCTCAAGTTCCTGAGCTCAGCCCAGGGAATTCCAGCTGCAGCTGAATATACCCAGTCACCCTTACCAGCTACTGCCGGGCCGTTGTCAACAGAGATTGGATACTCACCCTGTGCATGCGTAATCTCAACAGAAACCCATAGATCACTTGTGGGATCTATCAGAACTGGGTGGCTGAGAGGTACTACAACCCAGCCAGCACCGTTTGCTGTATAGGGTTCAGATGTAAGAAGGTCACCCGGTGTGGTATCAGTTCCTGCCGCATAAATCTTAATATTTCCCGAATGTGAGCCTGTTTCATGATGGTAAAACAATACCTCAGTTAAAGCGTATCCACCGTAAGTCCCAAGCTCAGTTGGTGTTAGCTTTATTGCAGCCTCGTATGTACCACCGCTTGTCAAACCTATGGCATCTGCATCAACTGCGTTATAGTAGTAAAGGGTATCTCCCTTTGCCTTTGTCGCAGGAAGAGAATGGGATACAGCACTATTCCACATCCCTTCTGCCTTTGCAGTTGTGATTACACGCTTTACCTCTTTCTTTTCAGCCATTCCTGTACCCACAAAGGCAAGAATGACAATTCCTACTACCAACTTACGCCACATATTTTACCTCCTTTTTTCGATATTAACCGATTTTATACAGTGAGGGACTAAATGTCAATTAGTGATTCTTCTCAATTAGATTTCTGGCAATTACATTTACCTTTTGCGCAAGTTCCTCTTCATCAACCTTCTTCACTCTGCCATTATTCACCACCATTTCCCCATTAATAAACGAGTAGTCTACTTCGTGGTTATACCCCGTGAAAACAAGCGATGCGACAGGGTCTTCTAAACTTCCAGCGCGCTGCATTTTGTAAAGGTCTACAAGAACGAGATCAGCAGCGTGTCCCTCCTTTATCTGACCAATTTTGCTGAATCCAAGGATGGAAGCGCCTCCCCTCGTTGCAAGATGAAGGGCCTCTCTCGCAGTTAAGCCGGCTGAACCGTATTTGACTCTCTGAAGTAGCAGCGCATTTCGTACCTCTCCCAACATGTCCGATGTATCATTGGATGCAGAACCATCAACCCCCAGTCCAATGCGAATCCCCATGTCCATCATTTCCCTTATACGAGCGATCCCGGAGCCCAATCTCATGTTGGACGAAGGACAGTGGGAAACTCCTGTCCCGGTTTCCTTGAGTAACCGGAGCTCATCATCGTTAAACCAGATTCCATGCGCAAAATAAACATCTGGCCCGAGCCAGTTGAGCTCTTCCATCAGAGCAAGCGGCCTCTTTCCATACTTCTCAAGACAGTAATGCTCTTCGTCCTTTGTCTCAGCAAGGTGAGTGTGCATAAAAACACCATAGGAGCGAGCAAGCTTCTCTGTCTCCATCATTAAATCAAGAGTCACATTGAAGGGACTGCATGGAGCAAGAATAACCCTCGTCATAGAAAAATCCGATGGATCGTGAAATTTCTCCACCACCCTCTGCATGTCCTTTATGACAACATCATCGGGCTCCACAAGGTCTTCAGGTGGCAATCCACCGTCCTTTTCTCCCATGGTCATGGAGCCCCGGGTTGGTGCAAATCTCACTCCAAGCTCACTGGCCACCTCCACCTGGATTTCCATTATGTCACCTGTTACACCCTTTGGATGAAGATAATGGTGATCAGATGTGGTGGTCACCCCGGTCTTCAAAAGTTCAACAATGGCAAGCTTTGTCGCGTAATAGACGGCCTCCTCATCAATGTGCTTCCATATCGGGTAATGATAAACCAGCCAGTCAAAGAGTTTCGAATTTTGTGCATCCTTCAAATTTCTCGTTAAAATCTGGAAAAAGTGATGGTGGGTGTTTACAAGCCCTGGAATTACAATGAATCTGGAGCAATCAAATTCTTCAGCGTCAGCTTGAATATTTTCCCCAATTTTTGATATCTTATTCTCCTTAATGAGAATATCAACGTTTTCCAGCTCACGACCTTCATCGTCAAAGGTCGCCACGTAACGGCAATTTTTCAATACTTTCATATCTTCCTCCCTTGAGCCGTATAATTCTAATTAAAATACGGAGGGATTACAAATGGAGAAATATCCATGGTGGTGGATTTCAGGTCAAAACCTACTCTTTGTCATTTATTTTGGCCTTGGGTATGTCCTGCTTTCCCCTATAAAAGTGTCAAACATCCCCGTCATTGCCATTCTTTACGCAGCGTTCCTCGCTGTGATGCTGCTTATTGTCCTGAGAAAACACCTATGCACAAACTGCTATTATTATGGCAAATGGTGCTCCACAGGATGGGGAAAACTCTCGTCCCTCATGTTTAAAGAAAAATCCGGGAATTACAAACTTGGCATCAAACTGGCTGGTATAACTTGGGGAATCGGTACTGCAACCCCAATTATTGTGGGCATAATCCCTGCCATCAAAAATCATCTCCTTCTTTTGATCTGGATCGTCTTTCTGCTCCTCACCCCGGTAGTGATGTTCGCTCACAAAAAGTCCTGTCAGCGCTGCAAAATGAGGGATATCTGTCCCGCGAGTATGGCTCACCCCAAATAGGCTTCAATAACCTCTTTATTACTCAAAATCTCTTCCGGTGTGCCGCGGGTTACCTCATAACCGGCCTCGATAACCATTGCCCTATGGGCTATTTTCAGAGCCTGCTTAACATTTTGCTCAACCAGCAGAAGCGTCAGACCGGTGTCCTCGTTCAACTTTTTGAGGACTTGAAATATTTCAATCACAATTTTGGGTGCGAGGCCGAAGCTCGGCTCGTCCAGCATCAGAAGCTCGGGCTTGGTCATGAGGGCCCTTGAAATCGAAAGCATTTGGCGTTCACCACCCGATAGACTC
Source organism: Caldifarciminota bacterium (assembly GCA_015489415.1). GTDB lineage: Bacteria > Hydrothermota > Hydrothermia > B15-G9 > WFZT01 > WFZT01. The sequence goes on from WFZT01000104.1 coordinate 4,412, forward strand.
CCCGCAATCTGCTTTTTCCTCTCCTCGAGTCGAGGAAAGAGTTCATAGATAAACCGGAGCTTTTCCTCAAATCTATCCTTATCAATCCGATAAGCACCGAGTCTCAGGTTTTCTTCCACAGTTAGTGTTCTTAAAATCCTTCCACCCTCAAATGAGAGAGAAATACCAAGTGAAGCCCTCTCATGGGCCTTTAGCCTGGTGATGTCTTTTCCTTTAAAAATAATCCTTCCGTCTGCAACGTCCTTTAGTCCCATGATGGAACGGAGAAGTGTGGTCTTCCCGGCTCCGTTTGCCCCAATGATACTAAAAATCTCACCCTCTTTGACCTCAAAAGAGATGTCTTTTAACACGTGTAACCTGTCGTAATATACATTCAACTTCTCGACTTTAAGCAACTTCTTCCTCCCCTAAATATGCTTTTATAACCCGAGGATTCCTCTTTACCTCTTCCGGTGAACCTTCAGCTATAATTTCTCCCATATCAAGCACCACAACCCTTTCCACAAGCTCCATCAGCAGTCTAACCCTGTGCTCTACAATGATTATCGAAAGTCCTCTCTTTTTAAGGTCAAGTATCATCTCAGAAATGCGACCCTCCTCGTGCCTCCTCAAACCCGCATAAGGCTCATCAAGTAGAATAATCTCAGGATTAAGGGCAAGGGCACGGGCCACCTCAAGCCTCCTGAGCTCACCAAGGCTTAAGTTAGCAGATATCTCGTCTTTCTTTCCATCAAGTCCCACCGTTTTGAGTAACTCTATCGCCCTCTCGTAATCATCTATCTTTGGCTTTTTAAACAACCTCCCATACCCGATGTAATTCCTGTGCCCCAGCGCAACCATCACATTTTCGATGACACTCAAGGTCTTAAAGGGTCTCACGATCTGAAAAGTCCTTGCAATCCCGAGTCCAGCGATTCTGTTTGGGGAGAGTTTTTCAATATGCCTTCCTTTGAATAAAATTTCCCCTTCATCGGGATGATAAACACCGGCAATGCAGTTAAAAAGTGTCGTCTTTCCCGCACCGTTGGGACCTATCAAACCCAATATTTCTCCTTCGTATAAAGTGACTGATACACCTTTGAGAGCCTGGATGCCCCCAAACCTCTTTTTTACATTTTTGACTCCCAGTATCACGCTTTTCTGGTCAGCTTTTTCCATAAAATGCTCTCGTCTCCTATAAGCCCTTCGGGCAGGAATCTCATAAATAGAATCAAAAGAATCGCATATACAAGCATTCTGTAATCTGCTAAGGGTCTGAAGAGCTCCGGTAAGATTGTGAGCAGAATGGCTCCTAAAAACGCACCCCGCACGGTTCCAATTCCACCAATCACTATCATTGAAAGAATAGTGATTGAAAGAGGGAAGCTGAAGTCATCTGCGGTGATAAACATCATGAAATGGGCATAAAGACTACCAGCCAGGCCAGCAAGGGCCGAGCCTATAATGAATGCCAGAACCTTAAATTTGTAGACGTTAACACCGGAAGACGATGCAGCAAGCTCGTCCTCCCTCACAGCCTTGAGACCAAGTCCTATCCACGAAACACTCACCCAATAGGTGATAATCGCCGCAAGCACCGTGAAGATGGTGGTCATCAGGGCAAATTCTGCAAGTGATAGATTATGGTGACCTATTGAGGGGAAAGGAATCCCGCTGACTCCGAGGGCGCCTCCAAAGAATTTAACATATTTAAACGTAGCCTGCACAACAAAGTTGATTCCAATGGTTGTAATCGCCAGAAAGTCTTCACTTACTCTCAATGACGGGAGACCTAAAATAGCTCCTATGAAAGCGGTCATAACAATGGCAGCAGGAAGAGCCACCCAGAAAGAAACGCCTAATTTTGTTGCAATCAACGCAGAGGTATAGGCTCCCACACCATAAAATGCCGCATGCCCAAGAGAAATCTGCCCTGCATAACCTACAATAATATTTAAACTCAAGGCCAGAATGGAATTTATGCCCATGTATATCAATATCGTCAGATAGTAATTCATCGGCTAAACAGTCCTTCCGGTTTAATGAGCAGGAAGATAATCATTGCAATAAAAGCAAGGGCATCTCGCGGGAAAGCAAATGGCAGATACCCAATGAGCAGAGCCTCCAGGAGTCCCAGTCCAAAACCGGCAATCACTGTGCCCTCGATACTTCCCATTCCGCCAACAACGATAATCGCAAGGCTTTTATATGCAGGTACATCTCCCATCGTGGGGTAAATTGAGTTGTAGTAAACTCCCACCATCAAACCAGCTGCACCGGCAAGGGCCGAGCCAATGACGAAAGAGAGCGCAATAATCCATTTTGAATCAATACCTGAGGCTTCGGCCACCTCTTTATCATCTGAAACTGCCCGCATGGCAAGCCCGACCTTTGTGCGATTCACAATCCAGTAGAGGATAAAAAGGAAGAAAAGCGATAGAGCAAAGATAAAAAGATCAGAGCCTGGAAGCCTAATATGACCAAGATTATAGCTCTTCCAGTGGAACTTTTGGGGGAAAGGAATTACGTAGGGTCCCCAGATGAGCCGGTAGAGCTCCTCAAGGGCAAGAAATAGGCCGATAGATGCAATAAGGGGCACAATCCTGGGTTTATCAAGAATAGGCCAGTAGAGGTATTTTTGAACAAGATAACCGCCTATCGCCGTGCCGACCATCGCGAAGGCAAAGGCAAAATAAATATTGGGATAAATACTGTAGGCTATGAGAGCCAGATAGGCTCCAAGTGCATATATTCCAGCGTGTGCAATGTGGAGAATCTTCAGGACACCATATACAAGGGTAAGCCCGAGTGCTACGAGTGTGTAAATACCACCTGTGGCAAGACCGTTTATAACCTGTTGTAAAAACATCGAATTAATTTAAAATCAACTCTCACAAACAATCAAATGCCTGGGACGCTATAATCCACGTTTAAAGGAATTTACAAACTTTCAAGATCGCTTGCCACCGAGGGGATGTCTTGTCTATCCATGTATAAACGGTCGAGAGCTCAAGCTGGGGAAGTTATCTCTTGCAGAAGCTAATTTTTAATTGTATAGAAAATTTTATTTCACCAAAAAATCTCCGTATCCAATCAAAAATCTTGATTTTCTTTGTATGAGATTTTATTTTAGCAGTGACATGATTACCAGAGATGAGGTTGTCAAAAAACTCAAGGATCACAAAGAAGAAATAAGAAGCTTTGGCGTTAAAAGGATAGGACTTTTTGGCTCTTTTGCGAAGGGGACTTCGAAGGAGAAGAGTGATATAGATATAGTAGTAGAATTCGAGGAGGGGATGGCAACCTTCAAGAATGTTGGTGGACTATTAGAATACCTTGAGAAGCTTCTGGGTAGAGACATCGACTTACTGACTCCTAAGGGAATTGAATCAATACGGATTGAGCATGTGAAAGAACAGATTAAAAAAGAGGTAATCTATGTCTAAAAGAAGCGATAAAGAATTTATTCTTGATATGCTCACTGCTTGTGAGAGAATTATCAATTACACAAGGAATATGGACTTTGAGGATTTTGAGAATAATGACCTTGTATTAGATGCTGTAGTAAGGAATATCGAAATCTTGGGTGAGGCTACAAAGAGGATTTCTGATGAATTCAAAGACAAATATAGCGAAATTCCCTGGAAAGAAATTGCAAGGACAAGAGATAAAATCATACATTTTTACTTTGGTGTTGATGTAGATATAATCTGGGATATTGTGCAAGCTGATATTCCAGATCTCTCTAAAAAGCTCCGATTTCTCATTGAACAGGAAGGATGGCAATAATGCTATACTTCTGATGGAAACTTAATCTAAAAATTTTGATACCTTTCCTTTTACAAATAAATCTGAAGCTTATTAACTTGTTGATGCGGTGTAAAGATTTGGCCTTACGAACTACAATTATGTCGATTATCCCCCTCAATATTCGACAAAATTGGACAATTTTGTCGAATAGAGAGGTAGGTTGACATCCGGAATTAAAAGCTTCTTTCATCTCTTTAGGAGCTCCCAATTTTCAAAAAGCTCAAGAAACAACATACAAAAACTCAAGTTTGACACGTGCGGCGAATTTTTGTCGCAATATTGCGAATTTTCAAGTTTGGATGTCAATGTAGTGATACGCATAAAATGATTGAATATCAACGGTTTTGGGAGATAGTGTCAAAGTTGAGAAAAAGAAGAGCTGTCTTGAGACAATAATTCAGGTGGCTATGAATTCAATCAAATAGGCGCCTTTATAAATCTACCCGAGAAAAATTTAACGATCGTTAAATTTTCCTCGGGTTAAAGTTAAATATTTATTGAGTAGCTTGTCTCAGGCAGATATTTGTTTTATCCCCGGCTTTATTAAAAAGAATGAGGGGGTGGGCCTTCGGCCCCTGACCTCACCCACGAATTTTGGGAAAATTATGTATTACTACTTGACATTACTCGTAAAATGTGTAACAATATAGACATGCATGACTATTCATTCTTCTCAAAATATATTCATAAAATCCTCTCTATGCACTTCCACTCCCTACCCAAACCTCACCTCAAAACTCTCGCCGATCTCATCGTCGCCTTCTTTAACCCCGATAACTTCACCCTCAGAGATATCGCTGCTCATATCCCCTCTCCTACTCATGTAAAACATAAACTCAAAAGACTCCAAAACTTCCTCGATAAGCTAAACGTAGATGA
>WFZT01000105.1 GCA_015489415.1 Caldifarciminota bacterium
ACTACAAAAAGGTGTACTACGCTCAATATTTGAACACTCTCTTTATACGGTATAAACGAATATATCCTTCCGGTAAAAATTGTTGATTTAGTGCGAAAAATTGAATTTCCCGCCCAGATTGCGTTGTATAAATATACATGAAAAGCAAAAACATGGGTGATGTCAGGGTTAGGAGAGGGGTCACATCTTGGATTTTTTAAGATTTTATGTGGAAAGCCTCTTTTCCCACTGTGCGAGGCACTATGGGGGATAGTATTTGCACATACTAACTTTTCGGAAGAAATGCTTACTGAAGGTCTTTTTCGTTTCGGGTTTAAAGAGTTAAAGTGAGATGGGCTTCATGGGTCCTACATTTTTGAAAACCTCACAAAATAAAAATGGGGCCGCGCACTTCGTGCGCGGCCCCATCACATTCTTCCTCAAATTTCTTTACTTCTTAACCTTCTCCAGCCACTCGTCAAGCTGAATCTGGAAGTACTCAGGCGGCATAGATGCCCAGTGCTTGTACCAGTTCCATCTCACAAGAATCTCCCTCTGAGCCTCTCTCAATAACCTCTTTGCCTCCTCTGGCTTGTTGTAGAAGAGAACTCTGAATCTGCCCTCGTTCATGATGTACTTTTCAAGAGGTATTGAGGGGTCTTTGGAATCGAGCTGGAGAGGATTCTTACCCTGCTTTACGAGCTCTGGATTGTACCTCATGAGTGGCCAGTAACCCGACTTAACCGCCAGTTTCTGCTGCTCTGCACCGTAGGCGAGGTCATAACCGTGCTCGATACAGTGTGAGTAAGCAACAATCAAAGAAGGTCCATCATAGGCTTCTGCCTCAAGCATTGCCCTCAGTGTGTGGACATCGTTTGCACCAATAGCAACTCTTGCCACATAGACATAACCATAGCTCATTGCCATCATGGCAAGGTCTTTCTTCGGCAGCTGCTTACCACCAGCAGCAAATTTCACAACCGAACCCATTGGCGTTGCCTTTGACTGCTGGCCACCCGTGTTTGAATAGACTTCTGTATCAAGTACAAGCACATTGACGTTCTTGCCAAGTGCAAGCACGTGGTCGAGACCACCGTATCCAATATCGTAGGCCCAACCGTCACCGCCAACGATCCAGACACTCTTTTTAACGAGTACGTCGGCAAGACCAAGAAGGTCTTTGACCTCGGGTCTTTCTGGCAGTCTCTTTAAAATTTCCTTTAATTTTGCCACTCTCTTCCGCTGCTCCTCAATTTCCGCTTCGTTGGTCTGCTTTGCATTCTTAAGCTCATCAACAAGCTGATCGCCAATCTCATGTCTCAGTTTGTCAAGAAGCTCATGAGCATATTCAATCTGCTTGTCGAGGGCAAGACGGAATCCAACACCAAATTCTGCATTGTCTTCGAAGAGTGAATTTGACCACGCAGGTCCACGACCCTCTTTATTGTAAGTCCATGGCGTTGTTGGCAGGTTACCACCATAGATAGATGAGCAACCTGTGGCATTTGCAATGATCGCCCTATCTCCAAAGAGTGAGCTCATAAGTCTTAAGTAAGGCGTTTCACCGCAGCCCGGGCATGCGCCGGAGAACTCAAAGAGTGGTTCGAGGAATTGAACATCGAGAACGGTGTTGAGCCTGATCTTCTTTCTGTCAACTTCCGGTATATTCAGGAAGAAGTTCCAATTTTCTGACTCCTGTTCCCTGATAGGTGGCTGTGGAACCATGTTGAGAGCCTTTCTCTCAGGATTCTTCTTGTCATGGGCAGGACATACCTCAACACAGAGACGGCATCCTGTACAATCCTCTGGTGACACCTGGATTGTGTATTTCAGGCCTTTAAACTGTTTGTTGTACTTAACATCGGCAGACTTAAATGTTGGAGGTGCATCTTTCAGTACCTCTGGATCATAAACTTTTGCCCTGATAACCGCGTGCGGACAGATCATTACACATTTTCCACACTGGGTACAGATGTCAGGATCCCATTCAGGAATCTCGAGTGCAATGTTTCTCTTTTCCCATTTTGTAGTTCCGCTCGGCCATGTCCCATCATCAGGGAATGCAGAAACCGGCAGTTCGTCGCCTTTGTATTCCAGCATCTTTGCTGTAACTTTCTTCACAAACTCTGGTGCCTCAGGTGGAACCGGTGGCCTCATGTGTAGCTTACTGGTAACCTGATTGGGATATTTGACTTCATGGACACCTTCAACAGCCTTGTCTACAGCGGCATAGTTTTTCTCGACGATTTCCTTTCCTCTTTTACCCCAGGTTTTATTAATAAATTCTTTAATCTTCTTGATTGCCTCGTCCTTGGGGAGAATTCCCGAAAGGATGAAGAATCCGGTCTGCATGACCGTGTTGATCCTTGAGCCAAGTCCAACTTCTTTTGCAATCTTGTATGCATCAATCACATAAAGCTTGAGTTTTTTATCAATGATCTGCTTCTGAACCTCTGCCGGAAGTTTATCCCAGACCTCATCGGGGCCATATGGGCTATTAATGAGGACAGTTGCACCTTCTTCCGCCCTGTCAAGCATATGGATTCTTTCGAGGAATGGGAACTGGTGGATTCCCACGTAACTCGCCTTATTAATGAGATAGGGTGACTTAATCGGGTCAGGTCCAAATCTCAGGTGGGAAACTGTGAGAGAGCCAGCTTTTCTTGAGT
>WFZT01000106.1 GCA_015489415.1 Caldifarciminota bacterium
TAGCCGTTCTGGCCCGTCTTTTCCTCGATATACTCAAGTGCCTGATAGAATATCTTCTGGGCCAGAGACCTTTTGCCATCCCACATAAGGTTATTGATAAACTTGGCCGCTATGACTGACCCGTATTTTGGGTCAGGTGCTACATGTCTCTCTGGTGCTCTTCTTCTTCTCATAGTTTCATCTCCCGGGGATTATGAACGTGGCCTCTTTGTTCCGTAGAGGGACCTTGAATTTCTTCTTCCTTCGACGCCTGCAGCGTCGTATTTTCCTCTAACGATGTGATACTTCACTCCTGGCAGATCCTTCACACGTCCGCCTCTCACAAGAACTACCGAGTGCTCCTGAAGATTATGTCCTTCACCTGGAATATAAGCCACGACCTCTTTTCCATTTGTCAGTCTCACCTTCGCCACCTTACGAAGCGCAGAATTCGGCTTCTTCGGGGTAGTCGTATAAACCCTGATACATACCCCGCGTTTCTGAGGATTACCCTCAAGAGCCGGAGACTTTGACTTTTTTCTCTTCGGCTTTCTTGGACGCCTTATCAATTGGTTAATTGTCGGCATACAATTCCTCCTTTACCTCCAAGTAAGGTTAATTTATTAACCGATAAACAGCTTAATGTCAAGTAAATTTGAGTCTGTTTACAGTTTTCTTATCCCACTTTTACATATCGAGTGTGGGGTTTGAATGTCAGGGTGGGGCGCGCCGAAGGCGCGCCCCACCCTGACAAAAAATTTCTCATCCAGCAGCCTGAAGCTCTTCCTCTCCTCCGGCTGCCTCTTTCTCTTCTGGAACTTCCTCTTCACCAACCACTATATCTCTGTACTCTCTCAATCCCGTTCCAGCTGGTATAAGATTTCCGATAATCACGTTCTCTTTCAAACCTCTGAGCTCATCAACCTTACCAGCAACTGCTGCATTTGCAAGCACCTTGGTGGTCTCCTGGAATGAGGCCGCTGAAATAAAGCTCTCAGTTGCAAGCGACGCCCTCGTAATTCCAAGAAGAATTGGCTCGTACTGAGCAGGTTTTCCACCTCTCTTCCTCACCTCTTCGTTTTCCTCAATCACCTTGATAAAGTCCACAATGTCACCCTGGATAAACTTGGTGTCTCCTGGATTCTCTATCTTCACCTTTCTCATCATCTGGCGAACAATGATTTCGATGTGCTTGTCGTCAATTTTCACTCCGGAAAGTCTGTAAACTTCCTGAATCTGGTCAAGCAGGAATTCCTGCACGTAGTCCTTACCCTTAATCCTCAGAATGTCATGAGGGTCAATGGGACCTGTTGTGATAGGCTCTCCTGCCTGAATCCTCTCTCCGTTTCCGACAAGGAGATACTTACCAAATGGCACAAGGTACTCTCTTGGCTCTCCGGCATCGGGGACAATTCTGATTCTGAAATATCCCTTCTCGGGAGGATTGATCTCCACAGTTCCATCAATTTCAGCAACAATTGCTTTTTCCTTTGGAGACCTTGCCTCAAAGAGTTCCTCGACGCGTGGCAGACCACCTGTAATATCCTTCGTCTTTCCTGCCTCACGAGGCACCCTCGCAACTATCTCACCGGGGTATACTTCCTCACCCTCTTTAACCGCAAGTCTTGCTTCCTGAACAAGTGGAATCTCTTCGAGAATCTCATCCGTCTGAGGGTCTACCACAAGGACTGTGGGGAAGTAACGCTTGTGCTTGTCAATTTCGATAACCCTTTCGATCTTACCTTCTTCTAAAGTTTCTCTAAGGGTTATACCTTCAACGAGGTCTCTGAATTTAATTTTTCCAGACCTTGTCGCAAGAATGGGTAGTGAATAGGGCTCCCATTCAACAAGAGGTGTACCCTTTTTCACTTCTTCTCCATCATCTACAAGTATTACAGCGCCGTAGGGTACACCAAATTCTCTTAAGATGTCGTCATGCTTAACGATAATTTTGCCCTTCTTTGAAAGCGAGACAACCTGGCCGTTACGCCTTTTTACCGTTTTAAGGTCCACAAATTCAACCGTTCCATCAAACGGGGCAACGTGCCTTACCTCTTCTGCAATACGCTCTGCAGCGCCACCTGTGTGGAAGGTTCTGAGTGTTAGCTGAGTACCCGGCTCACCAATGGACTGGGCAGCCATAACACCCACGGCCTCACCGATTTCAACCATCTTACCAGTAGCAAGGTTTCTACCGTAGCACTTGGCACATACTCCATGCTTGGCCTCACATCTGAGCACTGTCCTCACTTCCACAGACTCGATGCCTGCTTCTTCTATCTTCTTTGCCGCCTCTTCGGTAATCTCTTCGTTGTAATCAACAATAATCTCGCCCGTAATAGGATGTACAACTCTGTCCACGGCCACACGACCGACAATCCTCTCAGAGAGAGGTTCGATCACCGTCTCACCATCTTTGAGGGCAGAAATCTTCCTGCCCATGATGGTGCCACAATCCTCTTCCGTGATAACCACTTCCTGAGCCACGTCAACAAGTCTTCTTGTCAGGTGTCCTGCGTCCGCTGTCTTTAACGCTGTATCAGAGAGTCCTTTACGGGCACCATGGGTGGAGATGAAGTACTCAAGCACCCTAAGGCCTTCTTTAAAGTTCGAAATAATAGGTGTTTCAATGAATTCGCCAACGCTCTCACGGCCCTTCTTCGGCCTTGCCATCAATCCTCTCATACCTGCAAGCTGTCTCACCTGGTCAATGTTTCCTCTCGCGCCCGATGTCACCATCATGTAAATGGGGTTAAATCCATCCTTGTCCTTCGCAATCTTTTCAAACATCGCCTCTTTGACTTCTTCAGTAGCTCTTGTCCAGATGTCGAGGATTTTCTGGTATCTTTCGATTCTCGAGACAAGTCCCTTCTGCGCAGCCTTTTCAACCTTTTCCCTTTCCTCCATTGCTTCACGAATGATCCTTTCTTTCTCCTCCGGGACAATCATATCGTCTACACCAAATGTCAGGCCGGATTTCGTTGCATATGAGAATCCAAGATTCTTCATATCATCGAGAAACTTCGCCGTGACTTTGTTTCCGTATCTCTTGTGAATTGTCCACACCAGGTTCTGAATCTCTTTCTTGCCCAGGTTCTCGTTAATGTAACCCATGCCCTCAGGAATAATGTCATTGAATATGATTCTACCCATGGTGGTCTTGATATACTGACCCTTGATCGGCACCTCAATTTCTGCATGAAGGTCTATCATTCCATTCTCATAGGCAATTCTTGCCTCCTCCACGGAAGAGAACTTTGTCCCTTCGCCCTTCGCTCCCTTCTTGACCCTCGTAATATAGTAGATTCCGATAACCATATCCTGAGACGCCGAAGCGAGAGGCTTTCCATGGGCTGGAGAGAGAATGTTATTCACTGAGAGCAGGAGAGTGGAACTCTCGAGCTGGGCTTCCAGCGAGATGGGCACAAAAACGGCCATCTGGTCTCCATCGAAGTCTGCGTTGTAGGCATTACAAACGAGAGGATGAAGTTTAATTGCTTTACCCTCAACGAGGACAGGCTCGAATGCCTGAATTGAAACCCTGTGAAGGGTTGGCGCTCTATTGAGAAGCACGGGATGGTCTTTCACCACCTCTTCAAGAAGCTCCCACACTCCTTCGTGCCTCTGCTGAAGAAGCCTTCTTGCGGAGCGGATAGATTGAGCAAGTCCCGACTCCTCGAGCTTGTGCTCCACGAAAGGTTTAAATAGCTCTATTGCCATCTCCTTTGGTAACCCAACCTGATGAAGCTTCAGCTCTGGTCCAACGACAATCACTGACCTTCCTGAGTAATCAACACGCTTACCGAGCAGGTTTCTCCTCAGAAGTCCTTTCTTACCTCTTAAAATGTCCGAAAGGGACTTGAGCTTTCTTCCGCCTCTACCAACAACAGGTCTCCTTCTACGTGAATTATCAAGGAGTGCATCAACCGCTTCCTGTAGCATTCTTTTTTCGTTTCTCAGAATAATCTCGGGTGCATTCAGCTCGATCATGTTCTTGAGTCGGTTGTTCCTGGTAATAACTCGTCTGTAGAGGTCATTGAGGTCACTCGTGGCGTATCTACCGCCATCAAGTGGCACAAGAGGTCTCAGATCAGGCGGAATAACCGGCAAAACCTCAAGAATCATCCATTCAGGGCGTGAGCCTGAATTGAGAAACGATTCCACAATCCTGAGCTTCTTCAGAATCTTGCTCATCCTCAAAGGTGAGCGTTCTAATTTCATCTGCGTGCGAAGTGTAATCGCCATCTCCTCGAGGTCAAGCTCAGAAAGGAGTCTCTTTAAGGGCTCAGCTCCCATCGATGCTTCAAATTCACCTTCACCATACTGCTCAATAGCGTCTCTGTACTCTGATTCAGTTAGAACCTGTCCTTTTGTAAGTCCTGTATCTCCTGGATCAGTAACGATATAGGAATCGTAATAAAGGATATCTTCGAGCTGCCTGATGGTTAAATCGAGGAGGAGTCCTATCATTGAGGGAGGTACTTTGTAGTACCAGATATGAGCCACAGGCACTGCGAGCTCAATGTGGCCCATCCTTTCCCTTCTGACCGCCGATGTTGTCACTTCGACGCCACAGCGGTCACAGATGATTCCCTTGTACCTCTTCCCCTTGTATTTTCCACAGGCACATTCGTAATCCTTTACAGGACCAAAAATTCTCTCGCAGAATAATCCGTCTCTTTCTGGTTTCTGGGTTCTGTAATTAATGGTTTCAGCTCTTTTGACTTCTCCGTAAGACCAGCTACGTATAGCCTCAGGAGAAGCCAATTTTAATCTTATGGCAACTAAATCTTTGGGGTTTATATCAGCCACTTTTATTACCCCCTTTTGTTTTATTCTTCAACAATGATTTCAACATCCAGTGCCAGACCTCTGAGTTCCTTCAAAAGAACATCAAAGGATGCCGGCAGTCCAGGTTCGGGAGATTCCTCTCCCTTAATAATTGCCTGATAGAGCTGGTTTCTACCTTTGATGTCATCGGACTTCACAGTCAGCATTTCCTGAAGGGTGTAAGCGGCACCGTAGGCCTCAAGAGCCCAGACCTCCATCTCACCGAACCTCTGTCCGCCGAAGTGGGATTTTCCTCCGACTGGCTGTTGCGTGATAAGTGAGTAAGGTCCAGTAGCACGGGCATGCACCTTATCCTCCACCATATGGATGAGTTTCATCATGTAGATATAACCAACCGTAACAGGGAAATCGAAGTATTCGCCGGTTCTTCCATCTCTCACTCTAACCTTACCGTCCTCAGGTAAACCAGCCTCTTTAAGCTCTTTTCGAATATCTTCAATAGTCATGGACTGGAAAACCGGGGCAGCGTAGTAAACGCCTTTTTCCTTTCCTGCCCAGCCAAGAATGGTCTCGAGAATCTGTCCGACATTCATTCGAGAAGGCACACCAAGTGGATTAAGAACTATATCAACCGGGGTTCCATCATCGAGGAATGGCATGTCTTCAATAGATGCGATCTTTGAGACCACACCCTTGTTTCCATGTCTTCCCGAAAGCTTGTCACCAACCTGAATCTTTCTCTTCTGGGCAACATACACACGGATGAGCTGCAGCACTCCTGGTGGCAGCTCGTCACCGCGCTCGATCTGCTCAATCTCGGCTTCAAGCTGGTCCATGAGATTCTGAAGCGCAGTCTTTATCTGATAGAGCACGTTGGTGAATTGATCCTCTTTCTCTGAATCCTCTATGAAGTTCTCAGGGAAATCGAGGTCAAGAAGGTCAACGTTTTCAAAGAATTCTTTATCAAACACCTGACCTTCCTGAATCACAAGTTTGCCATCTTTGGAGTAAATAGCTTTCGCAGCCTTCTCACCTTCGAGCAAGTCTCTTGCGATTTCAACAAATCTTTGCTTTAGTACCTTTTCCCGTTCAATAGCGCGCTTTTCCGCCTCTATCTTCTTCTGCCTTGCAATTCTGATTGAAAGTGGGTCGTCCTTTTTACGTGAAAGCACCACAACATCCACGACAACACCCGTAACACCAGGTGGCACTCTCTTTGATGTATCCCTTACATCCTTCGCCTTTTCAGAGAATATCGCGTAAATCAGCTTTTCTTCCGGTGATAGCTCTCTTTCACCCTTCGGCGAAATCTTTCCCACAAGGATGTCATCGGGCTTGACTTCGGCTCCGATACGCACAATTCCGTTCTCATCAAGGTGCTTCAACATCTCCTCAGGAACATTTGGAAGGTCACGTGTAACCTCTTCAGGTCCAAGTTTTGTTTCCCTGACCTCTACTTCAAATTCAAGAATGTGGATTGAAGTGAATACGTCGTCTTTGGCAACTCTCTCAGAAATTATTATCGCGTCCTCGAAATTGTATCCAAACCATGGGACAAAGGCGACCAGCAGGTTTTTACCCAATGCCAGCTCACCATTTTTGGTAGAGGACGCGTCAGCAATTACCTGTCCCTTTTTAACCTTATCGCCCACCTTCACGAGTGGACGCTGATTCAAAATCGTGTTCTGATTTGATCTCTGGAACTTTGCAAGCTTGTAAACGTCTATGTTTTCCTCAAACAGGCTTTTTCTGCGACCGCGTCTTCTGGGTCTCACTACTATTTCGTTTGCGTCAACCTTTATCACCGTGCCATCGCGCTCGGCCTTTACCACAGCGCCGGAGTCATAGGCAATCTTTCTCTCCATTCCTGTTCCAACGATAGGGGGCTCAGCTTCAATGAGAGGAACAGCCTGACGCTGCATGTTACATCCCATCAATGCCCTGTTCGCGTCATCATGCTCGAGGAATGGAATAAGAGAAGCGGACGCAGAAACGAGCTGTCTCGGAGAAACATCAATAAAATCAACCTCTTCCTTTGGCACCACAGGATACGCGCCTTCATGGCGCACCCAGACCTTTTCAGGAATAATCTCACCTGTTTCAGGGTCAACTGGTGTATCTGCAGGTGCAATCTTGTAACCACGCTCCTCATAAGGGGCAAGCTCCACGATTTCGTCCGTAAGTTTTCCGTTTTTCACTCTAATGAGAGGGGTCTCGATGAATCCCATCTCGTTAATCTTCGCATAGGTCGTAAGCGATGTGATAAGTCCAATGTTCTGACCTTCAGGTGTTTCAATGGGGCAGAGTCGCCCGTAATGAGATGGGTGAACGTCACGAACCTCAAATCCCGCCGTTTCACGGGTCAAACCACCTTTACCGAGCGCTGAAAGTCTTCTCTTGTGTGTAAGCTCTGATAACGGATTAGTCTGGTCGAGGAACTGGGACAATCTATCTGTGGTAAAAAATGACAAAATACTCGAGCTTACAAGCCTTGGATTGACGAGTTTCTTGGGAGTCATGTCCTCTTCTTTACCCAAGAGCATCCTCTCCCTGATCACGCGCGCCAGCCTGAGCATGGAAATTCTAAACTGTTCGTAAAGCAGCTCGCCGACTCTCCTTACCCTTCTATTGGCGAGGTCATCTACATCGTCACTGTGCTCTTCTCCCAGATAGAGCTTTATAAGTTTCCTCATTATCTGGACAATATCGTCCATTGTGAGCACGTCTTTCTCAGGGTCAACGTTAAGACCAAGTCTCGTATTGAGTTTGAACCTGCCAACTTTTCCCAAGAAGAATCTCTGAGGGGAGAAGAAGAAATCGTGGATGTACTGTCTTGCTTCCTGCTCATCCTTAGGTGGTGTATAACGGAGAGTTCTGTAAATATTTCCAAGTGCATTGAGCTCGTCCTTAATCCTGTCCTGTCTCAGCGTGGCAAGGAATACGTCGGCTCCGGTCTCGTTTATATTCAAAACTCTAACTTCATCAATCAAGCGGGAGATTATCTTGTTTTTAACGTCTTCGTCAATAACGGTGCCTGCCTCAAACAAAACCTCATCTGTTTCTGGATCAACTATATCTTCGGCGAGGACATACACTTCTGGCTCAAGGTCAATGACCTTCTTCTTCTCAATCAGCTCCCCAAAGAGGACCTCGAGCATCTTCTCGACGGTATTGTAGCCAAAAGCCCTGAGAAACCTTGTGATAGGTATTCTTCTTCTCTTGGAAATAGTAATTCCAAAGACCTTGGTTCCATCAATCGTGAATTCAATCCAGGGCCCTCTATAGGGCACGAGAAGAGCCCTATGTGCAGCTGTACCCTTGTATTCAGCTTCGAAGTAAACGCCGGGAGAACGATGCAACTGGTTGACAATTACTCTTTCAACCCCGTTTACTATGAAGGTGCCTCTATCGGTCATATAAGGGAGATCGCAGAGATACACTTCTTGCTGGGTAGCCTCTTTGAGCTGCCCGCTTTCGGGGTCTTTGGTCAACAGTCTTAAAGTAACCCAGACGGGTACAGAATATGTGAGTTTTTTGACTTTTGACTCGTCAGGTGAATATTTAGGGTTACCAACTCTATAGCTAACAAATTCGATTACGTAACGTCCATGAATATCTTCGATGGGGAATGTCTCAAGGAAAACGCCCTGCAGGCCTTCCTTAGACCTCTTGTTTGGTGGAATATCCTTCTGTAAAAACTTCTTAAAGGACTCCACCTGGACAACAAGGAGGTCAGGCATTGGAAATCTTTCTTCTTTATAACCGATTCTCTTTGTTGAGTCCATAAATTTAAACCTTCACCTCCCGACAAATTTATAATAATCCAGTATTCCCCTCTGATTCCATTTCTGGAACGAGGGGAATACCATAACCGGGATATAAACTATGTTCACTTTATCTCTACTTTTGCTCCCAGCTTCTCCAGCGATTCCTTAATCTTTTCAGCTTCTTCCTTGGAAACTCCTTCCTTAACGGGTTTTGGAAGGTTATCTATGAGTGCCTTAGCTTCTTTCAAGCCAAGCTGGGTAATAGCACGTACCTCTTTTAGTACCTGAATCTTCTGTGGACCGGCCTCGACGAGTACCACATCAAACTCGGTCTTTTCCTCTGGTGCCTCTCCACCTGCAGCCGCAGGTGCAGCTCCTGCTGCAGGAGCAGCGGCTACTGGCATTGCAGCAGTCACACCAAACTTGTCCTCAAGCTCTTTGATAAGCTCGCTCAACTCCACCACGGTTAGTGATTCAATGGCAGATACTATATCGGCAACACTTAACTTCTCGGCCATGATTATTCGACCTCCTCTTTCTTCTTTTTAATTTCGTTTAAAACTAACGCCAATGATGTTAACATTCCTTTCAATCTCCAGACCAATCCATAGATTGGTGCCTGGAGGGTTCCAACAACCTGTGCCCTCAAAACATCCTTGGAAGGAAGCTTTGAAAGCTGCTTCAATGCATCTGCATCGAAGACTGTTCCCTCAACGTAACCTACTTTTACCTGGGTCTTATTGACCTCTTTGATAAACTCAAATATTGACTTCAGCGGCTCAACAGGGTCCTCATAGGCCACGATTATGGCATTGGGACCTACAAGAATCTCCGAGAAACCCTCATAACCAAGGTCTTCAAGAGCACGTCTTGCCATTGTATTTTTAACAACCTTCATAAGAGCATTCTTCTCGCGAAGTCTGCGACGAAGGTCCGTAATCTCTGCAACTGTTAGTCCCGTGAAATCAGCAAGATAGAATCCCTTAGAATCTTTAAGAAGTTCCTTTATCTCTTCTACCTTTTTAACTTTTTCTGGCTTAACCATTTCTAACCCCTCTTTTTGATTTCTTCGTAAACGCTATTTACATCAACTTCGACACTGGGTCCCATTGTAGGTGACAAATGAACTGACCTGATGTAGGTTCCTCTGAATGTTGACGGCCTTAGATTAATAAGCTCTTCCATGAATGTGAGGAAATTTTCTTTGAGCTTTTCATCATCGAATGAAACCTTTCCAATTGGCACATGAACATTTCCGGTTTTATCCACCCTGAATTCAATCCTTCCCTTTTTGAGCTCTCTCACCACTCTACCCACATCCTTGGTCACGGTACCGGACTTGGGAGACGGCATGAGACCTCTGGGGCCGAGGATTCTTCCGAGTTTTGCCACATCTCTCATGGTATCAGGAGTTGCCACGACGTAATCGAAATCGAGCCAGCCCTTCTGTATCTTTTCTATTAAATCCTGGAAACCAACGTAATCAGCACCAGCCTCGAGGGCCTCTTTTTCTTCGTCTCCGCGAGTGAAAACGAGCACCTTAACCTGCTTACCTGTTCCATGAGGAAGAATTACAGAGCCCCTAACCATCTGATCGGCCTTTCTGGGGTCTACACCAAGCTTTACCGCTGCCTCGACGGTCTCGTCGAACTTTGCAGAGGCAAGCTCTTTAACCAATCTAATCGCCTCGTCAACAGGATAAGCCTTATCAAGATCAACTTTTTCGAGCAGCGCAAGATATCTTTTTGAGTGCTTTGGCATTTTCCTATCCCTCCACTACCTCGATTCCCATGCTTCTTGCTGTTCCCTCAATTATCCTCATTGCAGCTTCGATGTCATTTGCATTCAGATCAGCCTTTTTCATCTCCGCAATCTCTTTGACCTGTGACTTTGTGACCTTACCAACCTTCACCTTGTTTGGCTCTCCCGAACCCTTCGCAATACCGGCAGCCTTCTTCAGCAGCACAGAAGCTGGAGGTGATTTCAAAATGAAATCAAAAGTTCTGTCTTTGTAAACTGTGATAACAACCGGAATGATAAGACCTGCTTTATCCTTGGTCTTATCATTAAACTGCTTACAAAACTCCATTATATTCAAGCCGTGCTGACCAAGAGCAGGACCCACTGGTGGCGCAGGGGTTGCCTGACCCGCCGGTATCTGCAACTTTATTTGAGCCACTACGTCCTTCTTCTTTTTAACAGGGGGCATAAATCTCTCCTCCTTTCTAATTAAACTCTCTCAACCTGTAAAAAGTCTAAAACAACCGGGGTTGTTCTTCCGAAAATATTTACAAGCACTTTGAGCTTACCCCTCTCAGGGTAAATCTCTTCCACCTTTCCCGTGAAATCGGCAAACGGCCCATCAATTACCCTGACCGTTTCACCTTTAAGGAATGGAATCTCTTTTGCCTTCTTCTCTTTTTCCTTTTCAACGGTCTCAAGAATCCTATCCACTTCCTCCTGAGACAATGTAATCAAAGTGTCATGAGCAATCAAAGCCCTCAACGTCCTAAAAGATGTTAACTTACTGATCAACTCAGGATCAGGCTCCATTTCAATCAATATGTAACCTCTAAATAGCGGTTTCTCCTCAATCCTTCTCTTTCCACCCCTAAGCTTTGGCACAGTTTGAGTCGGAATAAGAATCCTTCCAACTTTTTCCTTCAGGCCCTCCTCCTGTATGATTTTTTCAACCAATCTTTTAACCTTCTTTTCTTTACCGGAGAAGGTCCAGAAGACAAACCATTTCTTTTTGCTTTCCTGTTTCTCTTTTGAAGTTTCGGTCATTTAATTTTCACCTCATTACCAGACTAAGAAGCCGGGTAATTATAAGGTCGGCAATCCACATATAGATAACAAGCACAGTTGAAACAAGTATAACAGCGAGGGTTCCACCAATCACCTGCTCTCTGGTGGGCCATGTAACCCTTTTTACCTCATTAATTGAATCTCTGATAAAATTAATGAGTTTTTCAAACATCACTTTGTCTCCCTGTGGATTGTATGACGCCTGCAATGCGGACAGTACTTTCTCAGCTCAAGCTTAACGTTTTTCTTATCCTTGTTCTTATATGTGGTGTAATTCCTTCTCTTGCATTCAGTGCACATTAAGGTGACTTTAATCCGCATCTTCTTCCTCCAATAAAAATTTAGCAAGCAGGCCTGGAGGGATTTGAACCCCCAACCATCGGATTTGGAATCCGACGCTCTCCCAAATTGAGCTACAGGCCTATGTCTGGCTATTTAATATATAGTTAACCCCTGATGATGTCAATCCTGACCCCGCATGAAGGGTTCAACACCTATTTTAATCAATTTCCCCCAATTTTTCCACCCCCTGGTCTTCGTCAACTGAGCTCGTTCGAAAATTCCCCCCTCCTATCCCTGACGTCACCCACGAATTTCTGGATAATAACACCTTATCCCTTGCCAGGTCTTCAAAAAGGTGTACTACGCTCAATATTTGAACACTCTCTTTATGCGGTATAAACGAATATATCCTTCAGGTAAAATTGTTGATTTACTGCGAAA
>WFZT01000107.1 GCA_015489415.1 Caldifarciminota bacterium
ACATAGACTCAGGAATTTATTTTTACAGAAAAGCCCTTGAGGTGGACCCCAACAACAATGATGCCCGCTACGGATTGGCAAAGTTGCTGGATAGGGCGGGCAGGAAAGATGAGGCCGAAAAACTATACAAAGAGGCCCTTGCAAAAGACCCGAACAATCCGGGTTTGAATAAATCCTACGGGAGATTCCTTGCAGAACAGAAGAGATATGCGGAGGCAGTTCCATATCTTGAAAAAGTCATTTCAAAGACTCCTAACGATTACGAGTTGATTGGATACCTTGCCAAGGGATACGAACAACTTGCACAGAAGGAGCAGGACCCCCAGAAGAAGGCCGAATATATTGATAAAGCCCTTTATTACTACGACAAACTGATTGAGCACAATCCCAAGGATTACACCCTCTACATGAAGAAGGGGGACCTCTTGCTGATGAAGGGCGACGTGGACGGTGCAATTGCCCAGTATGACAAGGCGATAGAGCTTGCCCCAAATAGCCCCTATCCATACCTGAAGAAGGTTGCAGTGATAATTGACAAGAAACACGATCAGATTGCAGCCCGTAAGATACTTTTGAAGGCCATCTCCCTTGAGATTCCAGACCCTGTTCTCAAAGCCGCTGCTTATGCTCTGCTGGCTGATACCTATATCTACACGGGTCGCCAGTATTACAAAAAGGCGAAGAAGGAAAAGATCAGAGACTACTACAAGGATGCTATGGACAATTACGACGAAGCAATCAAGTATCTTAAAAAAGTCCTTGAAATTCAGGGCGCGGGTAAATGGAAGGATTATGCGCAAAAGCAGCTTTTGAGGGTTCAGAAGCTGCGGAAATTTGCGTATCGTAAGTATGTTGGCATTGGGTAATGTCCGTTAAAGGAAGGGTACTTGTTTTAAATGGAAACTACGAACCTTTAAATGTAAGCACGGTAAAGAGGGCCGTTACCCTTGTTTATCTGGGGAAGGCCGAGATAGTTCACAGGTATGATGGCGGGGTATTGCGAGCCGAAAGGCTCGCAATACCCCGCCCAAGTGTTATTAAACTCCGCTACTACATCAAAGTCAAAAGAAGAGAAATACCCCTCACCAAGAAAAATATTCTCAAAAGGGATAACTACACATGCCAGTACTGTGGCACGACTGAGGGGCCAATGACTGTTGACCATGTTATACCCAAAAAATACGGCGGAAAAGATACCTGGGAGAATCTTGTTTGTGCCTGTTTTAAATGCAACAACAAGAAAGGGGATAGAACCCCTGAACAGGCTGGGATGAAACTACTCAGAAAACCAAGGAAGCCACACTACTTCCTCTTTATCTTAAACGGTGAGAAAATCCCCGACGAAAAATGGAAACCCTATCTTTTCATGGTTTGAGAATTTGCAAAGCCTTCCCCTCCATTATTTCGGAACGGGTTAGAGGGGTTCTACTGCTGGTTCCTCACCTTCAGCAAAATAGTTGATGACTATGCCAGCAAGGATAAAGAGGGAGCCTACTACCTGAAGTGTTTTAACACCTTCACCAAGGATGAAGTAGGCAAGAATTGCAGAGCCAATGGGCTCACCAAGAATCAAAACTGTTACGAAGGTCGCAGACGTATGCTTCAGGGCCCAGTTGAAAGACGTGTGACCAATAATCTGTGGAATAAGCGCAAGAAGCACAAAATATTTGAAAACGTCAACCGGATAACTTTTTATTGGTGTTCCGGTAAGGACGCAAAAAATATAGAGAAACACCGAGGCTGAAAGGTAAACGGGGAACACATACTCAATCAATCCCGCGTGTTTCCTCGTTCTCCTGCCAATCAAAAAATAGATGGAAATCATTATAGAGCCAAGAATAGAAAGGACATCCCCCTTCAAATTGGCAAGTCCTACAAGCCTGTCGGAATAGCCCACAATCAGTCCACCTAAAAGTGAAACAAAAATACCAGTCCAGGCAAGCAAAGACGGTTTCTCTTTTAGGAAAATCCAGGATAGAATACCCACGAAAACCGGGTTCATGGTTACAAGAACTACCGAACTCAGGACGGATGTGTATTTTAGAGAGCTTATCCAGAATGCAAAGTGTAATGCCATAAAGAGCCCCGCAAGCACCTCGTAGCGAAAATCTTCTCCAAGCCTTCCACCCTTCAGGGCATAGACCGGGGAAATGAAGAGGGTTGCAAGAAAAAGTCTGTAAAATGCGATAACAAGGGCTGGAACCTGTGGAACCAGTTTGATAAAAATACTTGCAAACGAAACAGATATAACCCCTATTAAAACTACGGTAAAAACTTTGAATCTGGACATTCAGGAGTTTAAATGTCTATGTGCTTTTTCTCATTCCGCTTCAGGTCAAGTGATGAGGTGAGGAAAAATATCTCCAGGGTATTCCAGACCTCTGCCTCCAGGAGATGACCGCCTTTAACTTCTCCACTTTTCAGGCCAACTACGGCGTGGATATGATATGGAGGCTCCGCATTCTTCATAAGAGAGCCACTCAGTGCGAGTACCTCAACCGGCTCTGGAATAAGATGTTCGATGTATTTCCCCTTCTCGAAGTATCCAAGCTTTACGCCGCGAAACATACCGAGACCAGATAGAATGATCTTCAATGGCTCACCTGTTTCGATCAAATCTTTTAAGCCAGCGATAAAATTCTCTCCGTCATCAAACCTTGCAACCAATACTCCATCTTTTTCCACAAACTTCATTGCATTTCCTCCTCTTTAACACTTTCAAGTGCAGCCTTTACCATTGCCCTTAAATTTATAAGGTAAGCCTCAATAGGCTGATACACCTGCTCCTTTTCGTAGTCCTCCATCGTTATGATTTTTACCACTTTTTCTGTGTCACCAAATCTTCTGTAAAGGCTAATTATTCGGTTGCGATAATCCATGGTTGTTCTAAGGTGCTTTTCAATATGCTCTCTCACCTGGTCTTTCCCCTTTACCACACCTGAGTGGGGGAGACACAGTAGCTCTATATCAAGTTTTTTTAGAAGTTCAATGGATTTCGCATATTCGTCGTAGTTCGAAAGAAACTCAGCCATGATGCTACCTGAGCCCGTGTAAACTCCAAGTCCATCGCTGCCAAATACCGCTTTATCGGGTGTCAGGTAGTAGGTCACTGAGTCTTTAGTGTGCCCCGGTGTATAAAAAACTTTCATTTCCACTCCATCGCCAAGATCAAAAACTTCACCATCTTCAGCTACATGGTCAACTTCAATTGTGTCAATCTCGGCTGCTTTCTTCCAGTCTTCATCAATGTTCGGATCAAATCTAAGGGATTGTCTGTTAAGCTCCCGGATGATTTCCATGGCCCGGGGATTTGAGAAAACCTTTGCTGCATAGGGGTGGGCAACCACCTTTATTCGTGGATTGATCCTTTTTATGTAGGAAACAAGCCCCACATGGTCATAGTGAGAATGGGTAAGAAAAAGGTAATCCAGTTTGTCAAATCCACCAATGGTCTTTTCCACATCGTGGGTTAGCCCCTTAACGTTCACTGTCATCCCTGCATCCACAAGTGCCTTTGATGGGGCATCAATAATGTAGAACGACATCATGGCGTCCCCGACAAAATGGACATGTTCGGATACTCTTGAGGGCTCCAATATCCTCATTTCTGTTTAGTGGTTGAGAGTTTTGTTATGGTCTCATAAATCTTCGCAAGGTCTCTTTTCTCTTCTTCGATGACCTTTTCAATCATCAGGCGGGCTTCCATGTCATGGATATAGTTGGCAAGTTCCTGATAGAGAAGAATTGCATTTTTCTTATGCTCCTTCGCAAGCTTCAGAGCGTCAAGCGGGTCTTTTATCCCCTTTAAAACTTCGTCCTTGTTTTTTCTGTTTACAAAGATGTTTTCGTCGATGATGAACTTGAAAAATTCTTCCATGCCCGGAGGTCCACATAGCTCATCCTCAATGGCTTTATCCTCACAGACCCGTGCCTTGAGACTCGAGAAAATATCGCGATGTTCCTTCTCCCTCTCGAGAATTTCCTTGAAAAGACCCTTGAGCTCCGGGTCTTTTACTGTTTCCACCACGTAGTTGTAGCAGAAAATGGTTTCATCAAAAATGGAGAGGATAAGGTCAATAACGTCC
The DNA here is from genome assembly GCA_015489415.1 of Caldifarciminota bacterium. Taxonomy (GTDB): domain Bacteria; phylum Hydrothermota; class Hydrothermia; order B15-G9; family WFZT01; genus WFZT01. Next base: position 4,086 of record WFZT01000107.1, read on the forward strand.
AGGACTTTAATCTTTTCCTTCATTATTCCCTCCTTTTAAAACACGTGCTTTTATCTCTTTTAACCTTTGCTGAGTGGCATCAAGAATCTCAAACTCAATGTTACCTATGGTGAACTTTTCACCAACTTTTGGCACACGGTCGAGCTTCTCCAGGATGTAGCCACTCAATGTATTGACCTCCTCGGATTCGAGGTCTACGCCAAGCACCTTCGATGCCTCGTCGAGGTCAATCCTCGCCTTGAAGATAACGCTACCGTCATCCAGTTTTCTGTATAAAATTTCTTCCCTGTCAAATTCCTCCCAGATTTCACCCACGATTTCCTCGATCAAGTCTTCGAGTGTCACAAGCCCTGTAACACTTCCAAATTCGTCCACAACCATGGCAATAGAAATATGCTTTGCCTGGAAGAATCTCAAGCTATCCAGTACTTTTTTATTCTCTGGAATGAAGACGGGCCTCATCATCAGGTCGCTAACGGTAAATTTATCAATCTTATCCAGATGCTTGAGTACCTCCTTCATATACAGGATGCCGACCACATTATCAGAGCGTTCCCTTATCACTGGCATCTTTGAGAAACCGTTCTTCTTGTAAACTTCGATGGCCTCTCTTAGTGGCATGGATGCTTTGACAGTAACCATGTCAACTCTGGGTTTCATCACCTCTTCAACCTGCTTGTCCGAAATATCCATGAGCCTTTCCACTATCATCTTCAGGTGTTGGGGGATAATTTCTTTTTCAGCTGCCTTCTCAAATATTTCCTTTAGTTCTTCAATGTTGTTTACGTTGCAAAATAGGTTAATCCATCGCATTTTCTATTATCTCGCTCCCCTCAGGCGGAACTACGAGTCCGCCCGAAACAACCATTTTTATAGCATCTTCAATACTGATGTTAAGGTACTTCACCTTCGATTCTTCCACTATTATATACCAACCCGAAGTCGGATTTGGAGTTGTGGGAATAAAAACATTTAGCAAATTTCCCCTACCGGTACGCCATTTCTCGCTATTGGTTATAAATCCTATGGCGAAACTCCCTTCATAAGGAAACTCAACAAGTACCGCATGGGCAAAGGAGCGGTTTTGCGTTGAAAACGCATTTATCAATTGCTTTGTGCCAACATAAATACTTCTCACAAAAGGGATTTTCTCAATTATTGACTCACCGTACCCAAGAATCTCGCGGCCAATAAAGCTCGAAGAGAAAATCCCCACTATGTAGATGATGAAAACAAGAAGCACAAGGGCAACAAGGGTCAGGAAAAACTGGGGAATCCAGCTCAGCAGAGGAAAGTGTGAGAGAATGGAGGCGAGTTTGCCTCCTATAGCTGCAACTATCACCCAGATGACATAAAGTGTGATTAGAACGGGTGCTAATGTTATAAGGCCGGTTACGAAGTTCCTTCGAAAGGGTGGAGGCTCAACCTCTCGTGCCTTTTTTATGAGTTCTTCAAATTTTGCCTTCATCTTTTATCCCCATCCTCTTTTTAATTTCTCCTGCAGCAACAAGCCCGGAAATTGCCGAGTGCAGAAGACCTCTTGTAATCCCTGCACCGTCACCAATAGTGAAAAGTCCCTGTACAGAAGTTTCAAGGGACTTACTGACCTCAATCCTATTGGAGTAGAACTTAACTTCAACCCCATACAGCAAAGTATAGGGTGAAGCCACACCAGGTGCAATTTTATCGAGAGCCTCGAGCATTTCGATCAGGTTCACAAGGTACCTGTATGGAAGAATAAAAGATATGTCACCGGGGACAGCACTTTCAAGTGTTGGTTTTACTGGGTTTTTGGAAATTCTCCTCTCTGTAGACCTACGCCCTCTCATGAGATCACCTAACCTCTGAAGAAGCACACCGCCGGAGATCAGGTTTGCAAGTCTTACTATGGATTTCCCAAATGTTATTGGATCATTAAAGGGCTCAGTGAAACTTGTTGAAACCAGCAGGGCAAAGTTGGTATTTTCTGAAATAGGCTCCGTATTGGAAAATCCGTTGACCGTGATGACATCTTCTGCGAATTCCTGAACCACCACACCATTGGGATTAACGCAGAAAGTTCTAATTCTATCGTCAAACTTCTGAGAGTAGTAAATTAGCTTGGGCTCGTATACCACTTTTGTCAGGTGGTCCATAATGGATGCAGGAAGCTCCACTCTTACACCGATATCCACTGGATTGGGGTGCGTTTTTAAACCTAATTTTTTTGCCTGCTTGGCCATCCAGGTCGCCCCTGCTCGCCCCGGCGCCACAATGACAAAGTCTGCATGATACTCATTTCTCTTACTTCTTACTCCATAAACCTTGCCATCTTTAGCAAGAATTTCCTCGACCTTTTCGTTGAAATGAATATCAATCCCGAGCCTATCCACATAATTTCTCATGCTCTCGAGAACCTTAAAGCCACCGTCTGTGCCAAGATGCCTGATAGGGGTTGGAACGAAAACGAGTCCATGCTTCTGGGCCTCATACTTAATTTTCCTTATGGCGTCGTCGTCAGTTCCAAATAGCCTGTCTGGAGCACCAAATTCAAGCAGTCTGCTGTCCACATATTTCATTAATCTCAGGAAACTGTGGTTTTCGATGTATTTTTCGAGGTTGCCGCCCACCTGTGGTGAAAGCGTAATTTTCCCATCTGAAAATGCGCCCGCACCGCCAAATCCTGAAATCAGAGGACACACGGGGCATCTGAGGCATATTTTCTTATAGTCTATGGCGGGACAACGGCGTTTTTTTAAATCAGGCCCTTTTTCGATGATTATAACATTAAGTCCAGCCTCTGCGAGTTCAATGGCAGAAAACAAACCTGCAGGACCCGCACCAACGATTATAACGTCGTACTTTTCCATTTATTCAACAATGGAAACTTTCATCAGGTTTGTGCGTCCCTTCACCCAGAGTGGGTAGCCAGCTACTGTCACGTAGAGGTCGCCTTTTTCAAGAACTTTCCGTTCGAGCCCGATGTCTTCTGCAAGCTCAAAGATGCTCTCTACCTGCTCAACCTTGCGGTTTATCACATGGTAATCAACGCCAAAGAGAATGAGCATCTTGCGCGCTACATCCATAGATGGAGTGATGGCCAAAACTGGCATTCGTGGACGCAGTTTGGAGATAAATTTCGCCGTAAATCCACTCTTTGTGAAAACAATAATGGCCTTTGCGCCAAGCTCCACTGCACTTTCCACAGCAGCACGCGCCACGGACCTTGCAATAGGCGAGCGTTTGAATGATATACTCTCGAATGGAGGCAAAGCCTCTTCCACAGTGGAGGCAACATTTTCAAGTGTTTCAATGACTTTGACTGGATATTTGCCGATACTCGTTTCTTCGGTCACAAGAAGGGCATCCGAGCCATCAAAAATGGCATTGGCAATGTCTGAAACCTCTGCTCTTGTGGGAGTCTCGTGGGTAACCATGGACTCGAGAATCTGTGTGGCCGTTATAACGGGTTTTGAATACTCTTTGGCGAGTTTGATTATCCTCTTCTGCGCGAGGGGGACAAGGGGCAGGGAAATTTCCACACCCAGATCACCACGGGCCACAATTACGCCATCAGAGACCTGCATTATTTCCGGCAGGTTGTCGAGCGCTGCCTTGCACTCGATTTTAGAAATTATCCAGGGATGTTCTTTTTTGTTGCCGAGTTTGCTTTGAATCAATTCCTTTACATATTTAACATCACCAGCGGTTCTCACAAATGAAAGTGCCACAAAATCCACACCAAGTTCAAGCGAGATATCAAGGTCAGCCCTGTCCTTATCAGTCAAAATGGGCAGATTTTTCAATGCCCCGGGTACATTGACCCCTTTACCGACCTTTATTTCACCGCCGACAAGACATATTGCCTCAAGGTATCTTCTTGATTTTTTGACCACCTGAAAACGAACTTTACCATCGTTCACAAGTATCATATCGCCTTCATTTACGTCATCTACGAAGTCTCGAAAGTCCACAACGATAACATTTTCTTCCTCGACATCTTCAAATCCCGTGAACCGCACGACATCTCCCTTTTTGACATTCATTGGGGATGCAGCAAGTTTCTTAATCCTCACTTTGGGACCGTGGAGATCGGCCATGATACCGATGGGGCGATTAAGCTCCTTCTCAAGCTCTCTTAGGAGCCCGTGATACTCCCGGAAAGTTTCGTGGTTTGTGAAGGAGAAGTTGAATCTGAAAACATCTGTTCCCGCGAGGACCATGTTTTTAATGGTCTCCCGGTCAAAGGTGCTTGGCCCAAGGGTTGCAAGAATCTTAGTCTTTGACATTTTTCAATTCCTCCAGAATCTCAGGCAATATTTCTCCTGCCTTGCCCATAAAAGAAAAGTCGGCAATTGCCGTAACAGGTGTTTTTTCAATGTTAACTTCGATTATAAGAGCTCCCATTTCTTTTGCCTCGAATGGGAGCTGTGCTGCAGGATAGACGACTGCCGACGTGCCTATTACAAAGAAAAATTCGGAATTTCTCGCGATTTCAAAACTCTTTCTGAGTGCATCGGGTGGTAGCATTTCACCAAACCATACCACGTCAGGCCTGAGAAGTGCACCGCACTCAGGACACCTGGGAAGCTCACCTTCCCGTATCTCAAAATCAGTGTAAATTTTGCCGCAGCCGGTACATCTGGCACGGAGGAGATTCCCGTGGAGCTCTATAACGTTCTTCGAGCCCGCCTTTTGATGGAGATTGTCAACATTCTGAGTGATGGTGTGGAATTCCTCAAAAATGGATTCAAATTCCTTTAAGGTGTAGTGAGCGGGATTTGGTTCAGTGCTTTTGACGAGTTTGATACGCCAATTGTACCATTCCCATACCAGTTTGGGGTTTCTCATGAAGGCCTCGGGAGTTGCCAGGTCCTCCGGCCGGTATTTATTCCACAAACCATCTTTCCCGCGGAAAGTTGGGACGCCGCTCTCACTGGAGACTCCGGCTCCAGTGAGAGCGGCGCCTCTTTTCATTTTACTCAAAATCCTGGCAAGCTCCCTGATTTTTGGGTTCATTCCCTGCTCCAGTAGACCCTCAAAAGTTTTTGGCTATCAGAAAATGAAAATTCAAGCTCGCCCTGATGGGCCTTATGAACCGCCTTGCCAAGCTTTTTGGCAAGGGTTTCAGTAGTGGTCTCGATAACGAGACCATCATCGGTTTCCTTGATACTCATAATTCTTGCAAGGGGATTGCGTTTCATTTCATATTCGGCCTCATTTTTAATGAGATTCAAAATCTCTTGCTTGTTCTCTTTAACGTAATCACCAACAAGCTCCACAATCCCCAGAGGGTAATGATCCTCGATTTTTCTGCATGCCGGGCATTTCTTAAAGTTGACTTTACTTTTGTCTTTCATGAGCTCTTTGTAATAATCCTCATCCCAGAACCACCTTTTATTGTGGTAAATAAGTTTGCAGGAAGGACAGATTGTCGGGTCTTTGTACTGGGACTTGTCCATGTATGGATCGTGCAACTTCATGTCGTAGAGTTTATCAATTCTTTTCATCGTCATTCCTCCATTTTTCTATTCTCGTTTTTAGTTTAATAACCACTCATACCACTGTCAAGGATAGGGGGGGCGTTTCTATTCTGCACAAGCGGTGTTTATTGTGGGTATTTCTTCATCCTTCGCTTACCTGGTGAGGGCACAGGATTGGTTATTACTCCTGGAAATCAAAGATATGGTAATCATTTAAACGGGGATTAACGGGTTCTTCACTCGAAAAGATTCCATTATGTAACCCTTTCTCGCTCCTTTCCCGTAAGAATTTACACGGGGAGAGGAAGTCTTATCTAATACCAAATCAAATTGTTGGGCCTACAACTTTTGCTATAGACTGAGTGAATTGCCACATATCAATTCCTGCAAGCACAACCTATGTGCATGGAGCACCGAAGGCACTTTCTTCATAAGTGAACCCTCTACCCGAAATTGGTAAGAATACTTATCTCCCCCGCGCTTTGCGCGGGGGAAGGCGACGGGTGGGGACATTCCGCTTAAAAACTATGTAAACAATGTTCCCCGGTCTCAAGCTCCAATAAATTTATTTAAGCTTCTCTATTGCCCACTCGATGTGAGGACTCCAGAGATCATTGCCCTTCTCCCAGAGCTTCTTGAGTTTCTCGATATATTCGGGGTTTCCAGAATTGCCGGCAGCAATTATTACGTTTCTCATAAATCCCTCATACTTCGAACGCCTGACCGGTGTCCCCTGAAATCTTTCTTCAAATTCTTCCTCACTAAGAGATAAAAGTTCTCCAATTAGCGGAGCAAAAGTTCCCTCTCTTGGTTTGAAATCCTCAATTCTCGTGGCTGGAATTTTCTGGTTATAAGGGCATACCTCCTGGCAGATGTCGCATCCGAAGACCCAGTTCCCCATTTTCTCGCGCAATTCCTCCGGGATGACCCCCTTGTACTCAACGGTTAAGTATCCTATGCAGAGATTTGCGTTAATGAGGCGGGGCTCCACGATGGCACCTGTAGGGCAGGCATCAATGCATCGTGTACAGTTGTAGCAGAGATCAGGCTGAATCTGCTCTTCGTCAGTTTCCAGTTTTTCCTTAAGAATGACCTCTGAGAGGAATAGGTACGAGCCAAAATTCTTATTTATGAGCATGGCATTTTTGCCGATCCAGCCAAAACCGGCCCTGTAGGCGAGTTCCCTTTCAAGTATGGGACCTGTATCAACGTAAATTTTTCCGTGAAGGTCAAGCTCTCGCAAAACGCGTTTAAGCTTCTTTTTCAGCACCTTGTGATAATCTCTACCCCATGCATATTTTGAAATCAGGGCACGCTCTGGGTTATTCATAAATTTCTTTAGCGAGAATGTGAAATAGCTCGCTGCAAGAACAATTATGGTGCCGTGCCCATCAAATATTTTTTCAATATTTTGAATGGCATCGAGGTGCCGTGCCATGTATTCCATTTCACCGTGAAAGTTGGACTCGAGCCACTTCTTGAAAAATTCTGCCGTCATATAATCTCTGGGTCTTAAAAATGAGATTAGGTCAAAACCCTCTTTCCTGGCGAGCTCTTTAAATTTTTCCTCCATCGGTTAAATGATAAACCAATCCATCCGAACACATTCTGGTTGAACATTGACAGATTCTTAAAAGATACAAGAAAATTGAGTGATGGCAGGAAAACTGTTTGTGGTGGCCACACCTATCGGGAATATTAAAGATATAACACTGCGGGCACTTGAAACCCTTAAGGAGGTTGACCTTATCCTCTGTGAGGACACGAGAAGAACGAGACCTCTTCTCTCGCATTACGGTATTTCAAATGAGCTTTTATCTTACAACGAGCACAACGAGCGCGAAAGAATACCATACGTCTTGGAGATGCTCGAACAGGGCCATGATGTAGCACTGGTCTCAGATGCTGGTACTCCCGGAATTTCTGATCCCGGATACCGCCTCGTAAGAGAGGCAAGATTGAGAGACTTTGAAGTCGTCTCGATTCCTGGTCCCTCTGCAATTATTGCGGCCCTTTCTATTTCCGGTTTACCCACAGACAGATTCGTTTTTGAAGGCTTCCTGCCACGTAAGAAATCAAGGCGTTTAAAACGCCTGGAATTTTTGAAAAAGGAGGATCGAACGATTATAATTTATGAGTCGGTTCACCGCATAGAGCGAACCCTCCATGAGATTTTAGAGATTATGGGTGATAGAGAGGTGGCTCTGTGCAGGGAATTGACGAAAGTACATGAAGAAGTTAAATTTGGAATGCTAAGCGAAATAATCAAGAAAGGTTTCACGAAAAAAGGTGAGTTTGTGATAGTTTTAAGAGGCTATGATGAGTCTTGACGCTCTGAAGAAGAAAGGGAAATCTTCTTTAAGGCCCTTTGTTAATCTCATGATTGCTCTCAAGGTGTCCCCGGACACTTTGAGTGTGACGGGATTCCTTATAACTCTAATCATCGGTTATTTCTATGCTCGTGGAGAGCTTGTACTGGGTGGAATTTTTATACTCGTGTCCGGATTGTTTGATGCCATTGATGGAGAGGTGGCAAGGGCAACAGGGAAAAGTTCAAGAAAAGGGGCACTTCTGGACTCAAGCATAGATAGAGTATCTGAATTCTTTATCTTTGGCGGCCTTTTGTACTATTTTAGGGCTAACACCTATGCGTTTGTCATCCTCTACCTTTCACTTGTTTTTTCTATACTCGTGAGTTACATGAGAGCTCGTGGCGAAGGACTTGGGTATTCTGCCCGTTCGGGCTTGATGGATCGGTCTGGAAGGATGATATATTTATTCTTTGCGTCACTTCTTGGGGAGAGGACGTTTATCTCCCTCATGACTGTATTTATGGTTCTGACATTTGCCACTGTGGTGGAAAGGTGGTTGATTTTGAGAAAAATTCTTTCTGAAAAATAAGGAGGTTAGAAATGGGAGAAATCAGAGTTGCGATTGTTGGTGTTGGTAATTGCGCATCAAGTCTGGTGCAGGGCGTTTACTATTATAGAAATGCCCAGCCCGGTGATTTTATTCCGGGAATTATGCATGTGATTTTCGGTGGGTATCACATCAATGACATTAAATTCTGTTGCGCGTTCGACATCAACAAGACAAAGGTAGGAAAGGACCTCTCAGAGGCTATTTTTGCTTACCCCAACAACACATACAAGTTTACAGATGTTCCCAAAATGGGAGTGAAAGTTTACCGCGGAATGACCCATGACGGAATAGGCAAATATCTTGCTGACATTATCGAGAAGGCACCTGGTCCTACAGACGATGTGGCAAAAATCCTCAAAGAAGAAGGTGCTGACGTCGTAGTGAACTTCCTGCCTGTGGGCTCAGAAGAAGCCACAAAATGGTATGTTGAGCAGGCAATCCAGGCTGGAGCAGCGTTTGTTAATGGAATTCCGGTGTTTATCGCAAGCTCCGAATACTGGAGCAAGAGGTTTGAGGAAGCCGGACTTCCTGTGCTCGGAGACGATATTAAGTCTCAGGTCGGTGCGACCATTGTCCACAGGACACTGGTACAGCTTTTCCTCGACAGAGGAGTAAAGCTTGAGAGAACCTCTCAGCTCAATGTAGGTGGAAACACTGACTTCCTCAACATGCTCGAGAGGGAAAGACTTCACTCAAAGAAGATTTCCAAGACTCAGGCTGTAACATCACTCCTACCCTACGACATTGGTGAGGAGAATGTGTACATTGGCCCATCAGACTATGTGGCATGGCTCAAGGACAGAAAGTGGGCATACATGAGACTTGAAGGTAGGACTTTCGGAGACGTGCCTCTGAATATCGAGCTCAAGCTTGAGGTCTGGGATTCGCCCAACTCTGCAGGTGTAATGATAGATGCCATCAGAGCTGCAAAGATTGCAAAGGATAATGGACTTAAGGGTGCAATAATCGAGCCTTCAAGCTACTTCTTCAAGTCGCCACCGAAGCAGTTCCCTGACTACAAGGCACGTGCACTGCTTGAGGACTGGATAAAGAAGCACACGGAGAAGAAGGAAGAAAAGAAGAAGTAATAATTTGGGAGATCTTTGAACTTAAGTGGGGCGGCACGCTTCGCGTGCCGCCCCACTTAATTTTTCTCAAAAAAATTTTAGCCCCTCTCTCACCGGTAGGTGAGGAGAGGGGGCTAAGTCAAACCACCTCCTGCGTCCTTATTCCCCCTCCATGCAATTTTACAAATGGCAATTTTTCTGCCACAAGATAAAATTTGGGATGGAGAAATGTATATGCTCCTTCTAATTAAGAGAAGTGTCCTTTCTAAACCCGGGCTGCAGGGCAGATAGGAGCAGAAAGATTTATCATAAATTCTTAAAAAGTTCTATTTGATGAACGGGCGGCGTGCTTTTGTCTGAAGTCCCATTTTGAGACTTAACCAGGAGGAAAAGTTCATAAAATGCCCAAAATTCCTGCTAATATATCGAGTCCCAAAATGGGACACAAAAACGGAACACTCTAACTCATTTTATTTTCTGCGGAAAAACACTCTAAACCACAGGGTGAAAGCTCTACAAAATATTTTTGATCTCGCTGAGTCGGGTAATCACCCAATCTGCTTCCGTATCCCCTTCCCATTCCGGGTTGAAGAGAATGGCCTTCATGCCCACAGATTTTGCTCCCTTAACATCATACTCTTCGAGGTCGCCCACCATAATCGTTTCCTCGGGATAAGACTCGAGCCTTTCGAGTGCCCTTCTAAAAATCTCAGGATGGGGTTTCCTTATCCCTTCACCGGCGGACGAAAGGATTTTGTTAAAAAATTTGTTTAATCCATGCTTTTCCATCAATCTTAAGACAAACCTGTGGCAGGTAGAATTTGATATCAGGCCCAGTCTGTGCCCCTTATTCTTCAGGTATGAAAGCACATCCAGCGTGTCTGGAAAGAGTACATATTTCTCAATTTCCGGGGTAAAGAAAGCGTCAACTGCACGTTTCTTTATGGATTCAGGCACATTTTCAATCTGAAGAATGGATAAAGTTTTATCGAGAACTTCGTCGGCTGTAACCTCCTTTAGGGTCTCGTCAGCCTTCTTGAACGCTTTTAACCTTTCTTTTGTCCATACCCTGAGAAGATCGTCAAATTCGATGTAAATACCCTCGAGAGAAAAGACCCTATGCATGAGCTCAACGCCCTTTCGATTTACCTCTTCCACATCACCTGTGAATTTTACAAGGGTATTCCCCAGATCAAAGATTAAGGTCAAAAAGCCCTCCCTCTTCAATGATCGCCGTTATAAGTGAAATTGTGGCCTCAACATCGGACTTTCTCACAATGGAATTTGCACTGTGAATGTATCTTACCGGGACAGAAATGGCGGTGGCGTGGACTCCCTCACGAGAGGTCTGGATGGCTGCTGCATCTGTGGCTCCAACTCGTTTAACGATGAGCTGATAGGGTATTCCTCTTTTCTCTGCGAGGCTGGAAATGAAATTTACCCAGGCGCGCGAGGCAACAAAGGCCCTATCAGAAAGCCTGATTTCAGGTCCTTTCCCAACTTCGGCAAGCTTCCTGTGAAATGGCACGCCAGGGGTGTCAAGGGCAACTGTTCCCTCAAGGGCAACTGCAAGGTCAGGTTCGATTCCAAATGCCGCTGTTCGAGCTCCCCTTAATCCTGCCTCTTCTTCCGCTGCAGCGAGAAGATAAAGGTCCACAGACCTCTTCGAAGCCCTCCTTGCTGCCTCGATCATCACGAATACCCCGACTCTGTCATCAAAGGCCTTACCAAGGATCGCCTCTTTCTGCTCAACCGCCTTTGTATCAAAGGTTACAGAATCACCTATCTTGATGAGCTTCTTAACCGTTTCAGGTTCAAGTCCGGTGTCAACAAACATCTCGTCGAGGTCCGGTAATTTTTTGTCCTCTCCTTTTCTGACGTGAGGTGGAACTGATCCAAAAACACCGTAAACTGGCTCCTTACCCCAAATCACAACTCTCTCTCCATAAGCATGCTCAGGGGGTATGCCGCCGACAGGGACAACCCGAATAAATCCGTCCTCGTCAATTTTTGATACCATAAAACCCACTTCGTCCATGTGGGCGTCAAGTAGAAGCTTCGGACCCTCACCTTTTATGTGTATAATGAGATTACCGAGGGGATCTGTTTTTACTTCATCCGCCAGGTCTTTGAGTTCGCGGAGCACAATTTCCCTTATCTTACCCTCGTCACCGGGAATACCCGGGGTATCCGATAATTCAATTAAAAGTTTCCAGTTAGTCATCTATTTCTTGCCTCCTTTCAGCGATTTCCTTAAGAAAATTTTTAAGCTCTTCGGGATTCCTGAGGAGGATTTTTAGTTCCATTAAGACGTTTGAGAAATCCTGTAGAGCGTCCTCAACATTTTTTCGGTTGGTTAAAAGTATATCAAATGCCATGTCAGGATTCTGGGCAGCAAGCCGGGTGGTGGATTTGATGCCTGGACCCCAAAAATCTGCATATTTTGACGAGAGTCTTGTGAGAGCCAGGGCTATCACATAAGGCATATGACTTGTGTAAGCCATCACAGTGTCGTGTATCTCTGGTTCGATCCAGATGGGAATTGCACCAACATCCCGAACGATGGTTTCAACAACTTTTTTGTCTTTTCGCCGAAGATTCCCGGAAAGGAAAAATTTCTGATTTTCAAAGAGGTCTGCATTCCAGCTCTCAGGACCCTTTTTCTCTGTTCCACACAGTGGATGACCTCCCACAAACTTGAGTTTTTTCCGCTTTGCAATTTCCATTATCCTCAGCTTCGTACTTCCAGTGTCCATTATGATCCCGGCAAAACTTTCTATTGAGTCGAGGATTTTCTCGTTTGCGAGAATAGGAGCCGAAAGTATCAGAAAATCAACACTACCTTTTAGCTCGTCGAGTGTGTCAAACTGGCCGTCAATCTTTTCCTCAATTGCCTTTTTTATGGCCTTGTCTTTATCGAGGCCAAATACCTGGTACTTCCCGGTTTTTGCAAGAGCAAGAGCCAGTGATCCACCTATTTGACCGAGACCCACGATTCCAATTTTCATCTTTTTTCACCAGGATATGAACCTATTACCTTCACAAAGGTTGCTAACTTCAGGAGTTCTATGAGTGCATCTTCGACGTTTTTGTCGGTTACGTGCCCCTCAAAATCGAGGTAAAATACATACTGCCAGGGGGATTTTTTGTCCGGGCGAGACTCGATTTTTGTGAGATTTATGCCTCTTTTTGCGAAAGCTTCCAGACACTCCAGCAAAGCTCCAGGCTTGTGCCTTGTAGAAAAGACGATGGATGTTTTGTTGTAATCAGATTTCCCGGGTTCCTCACGCGATAGAATGAAAAATCTCGTGAAATTCCAGGGGAAATCTTCGATGGATTCGTCAAGTATCTTTAGGCCGTAAATCCCAGCAGCCCTCTTTGAGGCGATACATGCATACTCAGGATTGTTCATCTCTTTTATTTTCCTTGCACTTCCTGCAGTGTCAAACTCTGGAATTGCCTGAAGATTTTTTCTGCGAATGTAGTTCTGGCACTGAGCTAAGGCCTGTGGGTGAGAGATGACGTATTTAACAGTGGAAAGAGAAGCTGAGTCCACACCAAGAAGAGCATGGGATACCCTTAGTGTGACCTCTCCGTAAACGTGCAGAGGCGTCATAAACAGCAGGTCATAAACCTGAGTGACGGAGCCGGCAACAGAGTTTTCAATGGGTAGAATACCAAAATCTGCTTCTCCGCTTTGAACAAGCTCCACAACCTCTTCGAATGAATAGCAGGGGATCGTTTCAATGTCTTCGCTTTTGAAAAACTTCAGTGCCGCTTCTTCTGAAAAAGCGCCTTTCTCGCCCTGAAAAGCTACTTTTTTCATGATAAATCACTCCTCAAGGAGGCAGCGCCCCTCAAATAGACATGCTTAATCTCATCCTGTGATTTGTCGGTTTCAAAAAGGAGGAGAATGCGAATAACCCGTTTCATTGCTCCTTCTACCTCCATCTCCTGGGTGTCAAGCAGTGGAACACGTGTAAGGCCCATCTCTCTTGCCGCCTCTGCCGGAAACGCCTTGTTCAGATCACTTGTTGCCGAAAAAATGATAGCAGAGATATTTTCTCCAGAAATTTGATTCCGCTCCAGAATCTCTGTCAAAAGCTCTTTTGTGCGGGAGAGAATCTCCTCGCGTTCATTTTTATTGCAGGTTATAGCTCCTCTGACTCCTCTTACCATGCCCTGCCGTTTGAACCGAAAAGGCGAATTTTCCTCTTTACCGTTTCTTTCACCATTTCTCTGCCCTCGCCGAGGTATTTCCTCGGGTCGAAGACGTCAGGGTTTTCTGAGAGGAATTTTCGAACACCTGCAAGAAAAGATAGTCTTAAGTCGGTATCTATGTTGATCTTGCAAATACCTGCCTCAATCGCGGCTTTAATCTGATCATCCGGTACTCCCTTTGCTCCTTTGAGCTCAGCACCATATTTTTCTGCAAGTGCAACAATGTCAGGAAGTACACCAGATGCACCGTGTAGAACGAGGGGAATTTTAACAAGTTCACGTATCTTTTTGATCCTTTCAATGTCTAATTTTGGCTCACCTTTGAACTTGTATGCACCATGGGATGTTCCCACTGCCACTGCAAGAGCATCAACTCCTGTGGCGTCTACGAACTCTTTTGCCTCCACGGGGTCCGTAAGAACTGCTTCTCTTTCACTGACCTTGACGATATCTTCAATCCCTTTAAGTCTCCCAATTTCAGCCTCGACTGTTACCCCCACTGCGTGGGCAAGGTCCACAACTTTGGAAGTAATTCTTACATTATCCTCAAAAGGTTTATCCGAAGCATCAATCATTACAGATGTGAATCCATTTCGAATGGCCGAGACAATCACTTCCCAGTGCTTTCCGTGGTCCACGTGGAGTGCAATGGGGACAGATGACTTTGATGCGGCGAGTTTGACCATCTCTGCTAAAAATTCGATTCCAGCGTATTTCATTGCACCTTCACTAACTGCGATAATAACCGGTGAATTTTCTTCCTCTGCTGCCTCTACGATAGCCTGCATAAATTCAAGATTGTTGATATTGAAGGCGCCTACACCATAACCCTTTTCGTAGGCGTCAGTGAGAATTTCTTTCATTGTAACAAGTGCCATGATTACCTCCTTGTAAATAGTTTAATCTTCGAGAGAGGGCGTTGCAATAGAGGGTGAATTTATGCGGGAAGGAAAATTTTGTAAGCAGGCATAAGCAATGAGTACTCGAGAGGCTCATCCTGTAAAATAAAAAAAGAAAATACGCCCCTCTCCCACAAACTTAGTTTGTGGAAGAGGGTGCAGGGAGAAGGTATTCCGCTTGAAAACTTAAAAATCCAAGATGTAAACCCTCACCCCACCCCTCTCCCGCGAAGCAGGAGAGGGAGATTTTCAGATTTTTGATTGAAATTTTGTCAGATGTGACCACTAACCTCATTCATATCCCAGCAGAGAATTTACACGGGGAGAGGAAGTTTATTTTGATGGGGTGTCTAAACTTTTTCTCTGGTAGAAAACCATTAAATTAGAGTGGATTGGGGATTTATTTCACCCCTCTTTTTATCTCCGGTACAAGATAAAAGTTGATGCCTCTGTAATTGATTCGTTTGAGGTCCCCTCTTTTAACAAGCTGGTCAAGGAAGTTGTCCGGTATGTCCTCGAATCTTTTCTTCAGGGTTTCGATAATCTCATCTTCCCTCATTGGATGCCTGCGACAAATAGATTTTATGGCCTCAACTGGATTTTCAAATCCTTCAAGGTCAAATTCACCCTGCTCCGGGTGTGTAATTGGAACTACATTCCCTAATATTGCATGCGCTCTTACAATGGCCTCTTCATCAGGTGGAACAGCCCAGGGCTCTGCCGGTGGTCTGATGGGAACATTAATATAAACCCTGTCCGGCCTGATCTTTTTAAGGGCTTGGGCAAGCTCGGTCAGCTCCTTTTCGCTGTCGTTCAACCCTTTAACGAGCATTATTTCAAGCCATATCTGACCTTTATAGATTTCCCGGAACCTGATTTGACCATCAATAACTTTATCAATTGTTATACTTTTGTGCGGCCTGTTTAAACGTTTGAAAGTTTCCTCAAAAACGGTGTCAAGTGAGGGAAGTACTACATCAGCTTTCGAAAGGTCTTCTCTTACTCCCTTGTCATATAAAAGTGCCCCGTTGGTGATAACCGCCACAGGTAAACCTGTTTTTGATTTTGCCATCTCGATGAGCCAGCCCAGGTTAATGTTTAAAGTTGGCTCCCCCTCTCCCACAAATGTGATAAAATCTATTTTATTTTTATTGAGTGAAACTGCTTCGATTATTTCATCAAGGATGTCTTCTTTAGAGAAAAACTCCTGACGCTCATTGATAAGATGAAGTGTCCTCCCGAGTTGACAGTATACGCATGAGTAATTACAGGTTTTTAAGGGTATCGGATTAACACCGAGGGAACGACCGAGCCTCCTTGATGGGACTGGTCCATATACATACTTAAATTTTTTCGAGTTCACTTTTCACCATCTCCAGTGCCTTTTCAATGGGTACATTTTTCTTCATTAATGGGAACATTTTTATACCCTTCTTTTCAAGTAGTTTCCTGTTTTGTAGACCCATTGAGTGGCCAATAAAAACCTGACAGTCCGAGAGCAAATGTTTTATGAGCTTTGCCTTCTCGGGATTGTTGTGCTCATCAATACCTAATTTTTCATCGGTGTAATCATTTATCCGCTTTTCAACAAAATGGAACTCACCATCTTTGTAATCGTAAATGTAATACATTTCAGCGTCACCAAAATGGCCAAACCTCACAGTTTTACCGTCATCTGTGGCAACTGCTATTCTCATGTTTCTCTCCTCCTTTTTGCAGCTATGAAAATTTCCATGAAAGTTTCACGAATTTCTACGATCTCAAAGCCGTACTTTTTAAGCATGGATTCAAATTCTTCCCTGCTGTAGTATCTTTCGGGGATTCCTGTATTCGCCCCTTTCTTCCAGTCTATGATGATAAAAATTCCGTCTGGCTTTAATACGAGTGGTAATTTGCTTAAGAATTTGTCAGGATGTGAGATATGATGGAAAGAATGTATGGTGTATACAAGATCAAACGTGCCTTCAAGTTTATCAACGTCTTCTGCTTTTAGCGGAACAAGCTCAATGTTTTTATCTTTGTAATGGGTGGTATATGGGTCTATCCCAACGCCTCTAACTCCAAATTTTTCTACGAGCTTGAAAAGGAACCTCCCGCTTCCAGTACCCACGTCAAGAATAGTATGTCCCTTTTCTGTTCGTGCAGTGACTGCCTTTAGTTTCAGGTTTTCTATGTATTTTGCGATAAAATCAAGGTGCTGCATCAGTCTCCGAATTCTTCGTAAAGTTTCTGATAATCTTCTGTATCAACGACGAATTGATTCAGCTTCTGGTCATCCCGATCGAAGATATTTTGTCTGTAACGTTGAAAATTTCTACCATTTCTTTTGAGTCTTCTCAGGTTTATGGTATTTTTGAGATTCATTCTCAATTATCGCCGGATTTTATTGATTAATCAAGATTTCGAGAACGTGTTCGGAAACATCACCTCTGTTTATCCCTTTGTGGGTGTAAGTGGAGTGAGTAGAAAGATGATGTTAAAAATTAAGTAATTCAAGACTTTCCAGTTTGGACGAAACGAAACTCCCTCCCTTCCACTGGAAGGGAGGGCTGGGGTGGAATGGGGGAACAAAATTTCGAAATAATTCATTTTCCCACTCTCCCCTGGCCTCTCCTTCCTCGAGAAAAGGAGGGAAATTTACGCTGCAATTATCATTGATGGGATTCCGTTAGAAAATGTGGCAATCAAAATTCAGATTTTTCGAACAAGCTTGAACCGATGTTTATACATGTATGGTGAGTCAGGAAGTTTAGATGAGTCTAAAAAGCCAGGCAGTGCATTATAAGGGTGCATTATAATTTCGATTCTTATGCACAGGGAGACGCGGAAAATCTTTGAGAATTTCTCCTGGATGTTACTCGGTCAGGTGGCCGGTCGGGTATTTGGCTTCTTTGCCATCATCTT
The DNA here is from genome assembly GCA_015489415.1 of Caldifarciminota bacterium. Classification (GTDB taxonomy): domain Bacteria; phylum Hydrothermota; class Hydrothermia; order B15-G9; family WFZT01; genus WFZT01. The sequence goes on from WFZT01000107.1 coordinate 21,561, forward strand.
TCTTGCCAGGAGACTCGGTAAGAGTGCCTATGGTATGTGGGCTTTTGCATTCGCACTGCTTTCCTACGGCATGCTCCTAACGGATTTCGGACTCAGCACCTACGGGTTGATCGAGGTTTCAAAAGACAGAAAAGCACTGAAAACACTCCTCGGAGATATCCTTTCCATCAGGCTTGTAATAGCATTTTTTCTACTCATCATCATTGTTCCTTTCTCGCGGATTGTCCCAAAGCTCAGCTCAATGTCAGGCCTCTTATTCTTAACCTTCCTTAATCTCATCCCCTTTGCCCTCTCCTTAGATTGGGCGTTCAGAGCGCTGGAAGATATGAAGTTCGCTGCACTCTGGACGTTTATTTTTAATCTTTTATTCTTTTTGCTGATAATTTTTGTGGTTAGAAGTCCGTCAGATATTCTAAAAGTCCCATCCTCAAGATTCTTTTCACTTCTTATTGCTTCTGGTCTTCTTATTTACTTTCTCTGGAAAAGATACCCTGAGCTCTTTGCCTTCAATGTAAATTTCAGCAGATGGCCTGCCATTATGAAGGTTTCAGTTGTCCTTACGGCTTCCTTTGTCATGATTAAAATTTACTACAACATTGATGTACTGATGCTTGGATTTTACAGGACAATGAAGGAGGTGGGAGTTTACAGCGCAATTTACAACTTTGTCCTCGCCCTGTCAGTGGTGAGATTTTCGCTTCTCTATGCTGTGCAGCCTACACTTTCCCGGATTGAGCAGATACCCTGGAAGGATTATTCGAAAAAATTGTGGAAATTCGAGACAGTCTCCATAGCCATTGGGGTTCTTTTGTATCTTTTTGTTTTCGTTCTGGCAGGACCTATCATAAAGATTTTTTACGGTGGTAAATACACAAGTCCCGAAACAATAAAACTTTTAAGAATTCTCATCAACGCCAACCTTATAATGTTCATAAACCTTGTTTTCCCCTCTCTTTTGATCATTGTGAAGAGGGAAATGCTCTACTTCTGGGTTACAACCGCTGGAGCGACCACAAACTTTTTATTAAATCTGTATCTGATACCGAGGTTTGGGTACTTTGGGGCTGCATACACGACTGTGCTCTCAGAATTTGTTGTATTTTTGCTGTCTTTTGTTTTATACTACCGCCTGATTAGACCATGAAAGCATTTATTCTTGCAGCGGGAAAGGGTACACGACTTATGCCATTGACAGCCGAGATTCCGAAGGCCCTGCTTGAGTTGAAAGAAGGCCTCACTCCACTGGATTTTCAGCTGAATCTACTCACCAAGTATGGGTTTTCCCCGGCGGATATTTTCATTATCGGTGGTTATCGTTTTGAAAAACTCAAGAGATACGGTGAAATTGGAGTCAATCTTGTTTTTAATGAGAAATACGACAGTTTGAACAATATCTACACTTTTCTGCTTGCTTCAAATTTCACAAACGGTGAAGATTTTTTAATTTTGAATGTTGACACAATTTTTGATGAATCATTGCTCGATGAGCTTATAAAAACACCAGGAAGTGCAATGGTGGTGGATAACGTCAAGATTCTTGGTGATGAGGAAATGAAGGTCAAGATCGCTGATGGAAGAATTGTGGAGGTCAGTAAATTCATACCACCTGAGAATGCCCATGGTGAATACATCGGGATTTCAAAATACTCGCACTCAGAGGCCACAGTGATATTCGACAAAATCAGGGATATGCTTGAAAATGGCGAGGGGCACAGATGGTATGAGGACGCAATAAATCTTGTTCTCGACAGGGTTGAGATATCACCTGTTTTCACAGAAGGTAAAAAGTGGATTGAAATTGATACGCCGCAGGATTTAGAAATAGCGCGGGGGCTTGTTCATGATTTACAGAACGATTAACATTCCGGTTTTTCTGGAAATCGGTGAGGGTATCCTTGAAGACTTTAATGGAATTTTAAAAAAACATAATCTCTCCTTTTCTCGTCCATTGATTCTCACAGGTGAGAAAAGCTCAAAAGTTCTTGCAGGATTTGATTTTTTTAATAGATTTGAAAAGCTATTCATCCGGGAAAACGACCTTGAAACTTTGCTCGTGATAAAAAGTGACATTTACGGTAAAGGTTACGATCTGTTACTCGCGTGCGGAGGTGGAAGGGTAATTGATAGTGGAAAGTTTCTCTCCCTCGAGACTTCCCTGCCACTTGTTGCTATTCCAACAATCTTATCGAGCGACAGCGTGTCATCGCCAATAAGTATTCTTAAAGATAACCATGGAACGAGGAGCATGGGGACAGTTATGCCAATGGGGGTTTTAATTGATGTACAGATAATCAGGACTTCGCCCGAGATTTACCTAAAAGCGGGATTGGGTGACCTTATGTCCAATCTGTCATCTGCTTATGACTGGGAGCTTGCTTACAAACGAGGTTTTGAAAGAATCGATAACTTCTCGAGGATGCTCGCCCTTTTGCCCGCTCAGCGGATTCTTCTCAAAACCGATGGGTACAAGGGGTTAAAAGACGAGGAGCTACTTGCTGATCTTGCCGAAGGACTGGTGCTCAGCGGAATTTCAATGGCTATAGCCGGGAGTTCAAGGCCTGCCAGTGGAAGTGAGCACAATATCAGCCATAGCCTTGACAGGATACTCGGGCAGCAAAAGAAACTTCACGGGCTGCAGGTAGGACTTGCTACCGTTCTTACCCTAATTCTTCAGGGGAATAGAGAGCAGGCCGATGTGCTTTCGCAATTGTATAAGAAGACTGGCTTCCCTTTGAATTTAAAGGAGCTTGATATCTCCTGTGAAGATTTCGAGAAGGCCCTTGAAATAGCACCAGGCCTGAGAGACAGATATACTGTCCTTAATGAAATCCCTATTGAGGAGCTGAAAGAAGTCGCAAGAGCCAGACTCTGCAAGTAACCACATGTTTGATCCCATTTATCTTGAAGCCTACGAGACGGGCAGGCTAAAGGAAAAAGTGGAAGAGGCCCTTGAGTCTCTGAGTTCATGCGTAGCCTGTCCGATTGGATGTCGGGTGAATAGGCTCGAAGATGAGATTGGTGATTGCGGGGTTGGGAGATTTGCAATTCTTTCTTCCTATGGACCTCATTTCGGGGAAGAATCTGTGCTTGTCGGTTACCACGGCTCGGGTACGGTGTTCTTTGGAGGATGCAACCTCAGATGTGTTTACTGCCAGAACTATGATATAAGTCAGCTCAGATGGGGTAGAGCAGTGGACGCTAAAACCCTTGCAGGTGTGTTCCTCGAAATTCAGGATATGGGTTGTCATAACCTCAATCTCGTGAGTCCCACCCACGTGGTTCCCCAGATCCTCGAAGCACTTTTGATCGCTGTGGAGAAAGGTTTCAGGCTACCTCTTGTTTATAATACAGGTGGATATGACCACATAAGGACGTTGAAATTGCTCGACGGAATTGTTGATATTTACATGCCCGATACGAAATATGGCGATTCTAAAAAGGGTTTAAAGTACTCAGGGGTTAAAAACTACTTTGAGATCAATAAGAGAAACCTGAGAGAAATGCATCGGCAGGTAGGAGATTTGAGGATTGAAGAAGGTCTTGCCGTCAGAGGACTCCTAATTCGGCATCTTGTTTTACCGAACAATATTTCTGACTCTGAGAAGGTCATCGATTTTATAGCCGATGAACTCTCAAAAGATAGCTGGCTGAATCTCATGGATCAGTATTATCCTGCCTACAGAGCGATGGAGTACCCTGAACTGTCCCGAAGGATTACACGGAGAGAATACTTCAGGCTTGTGGATTATGCATTAAACAAGGGAATTCACAGAGGAATTCCGTTTGATCATGCCCGATAAATTATCCTCTTGGGAGCTCGTAATTGGGGGATTCCCTTGTGATTGTTATATCATGAGGATGTGATTCGATATAACCGGCGTAAGTGATTTTAACAAATTTTGCCTTTTCCTGAAGCTCGGGGATGTTTTTTGCTCCAACATACCCCATTCCGCTTTTGAGACCACCGATTAGCTGGAATATGACGTCCTTTACTGGTCCCCTGTAGGGTACACGTCCTTCCACGCCTTCTGGAACAAATTTTGTTGCTTCTTCCTGGAAATACCTGTCGCCGCTGCCTTCCTGCATAGCTCCTATTGAACCCATTCCCCTGTATATTTTAAATCTTCGACCACCAAGAAGGATGGTCTCTCCCGGGCTCTCATCTGTGCCGGCGAGGAGGTTTCCAAGCATCACAGCTGAAGCTCCAGCGGCCAGGGCCTTAACGATATCGCCCGAATATCTGATACCTCCATCTGCAATTATTGGCACATTCTTTTCCCTTGCAATCTTGTGGCAGTCCATGATAGCAGTGAGCTGGGGTACGCCCACACCTGCGACTACCCTTGTGGTGCAGATAGAGCCAGGGCCAACCCCAACTTTAATCGCGTCGGCACCAGCTTCGATAAGGTCTCTGCATCCCTCTGCAGTTGCCACATTGCCTGCAATAAGCTGGATTTCTGGATAGGCCTCCCTGATCTTTTTCACTACATCAAGGACTTTTGTCGAATGCCCGTGGGCCGTGTCAACGACCACAATGTCCACCCCTTTTTCTATAAGGAGTTTCAATCTATATGGCCAGTCCTTACCGGTCCCTATGGCCGCGGCCACTATAAGCCTTCCTGAAGTATCAACGAGGGCGTCTGGATACTCTGTCTTTTTCAAAATATCCTTAAGAGTAATGAGACCAACAAGTCTTCTATTTGCGTCAACTACCGGAAGTTTTTCAATCTTGTGTGCCTTTAAAACCTCGACCGCATTTTCAATGTCAACCCCCTCTTCTGCAACAATGAGTTTATCGAATTTTTTCATTACATTTTTAAGAGGGAGCTGGTCGTTGTATTCGAAAAGCAGGTCTTTTTTCGTTATAAGTCCGAGGAGTGTATTGTCTTTGTCAACAATGGGAATACCTGAAATTCCTTTTTCATTGACCAGTTTTTTAGCCTCTCCAACAGTATTCTCTGGGGTCAGAGTAATTGGCTCTGTGATGATCCAGCTCTCGTATCTTTTGACCTTTTCCACCTCTTCTGCCTGTTTTTCCGGGCTCATATTCCTGTGAATCACACCGAGACCGCCGTATTTTGCCATGGCAATGGCCATCTGGCTCTCAGTAACTGTGTCCATGGCGGCAGAGACAATGGGGATGGTCATTTTTAGCTTTGGTGTAATCTTTGTGGACACATCAACTTCAGAAGGGATGACAGAGCTTTTCTGGGGAACAAGTAAAACGTCATCAAAAGTAAAGGCTTCTCGAATTTCCATTAGATTTTAAAAAGCTGGGGGGCAGGGATTCGAACCCCGACTACCTGATCCAGAGTCAGGCGTCCTGCCGGTTAGACGACCCCCCAAAATTTTTGGCAGCGCCACCGGGATTTGAACCCGGGTCTCCTGGCTGAGAACCAGGTATCCTAGGCCGGACTAGACGATGGCGCCGCGTGAAAGTGCTATATTTATAAACCACCACCCCATACCTGTCAATAGGAGGGGGTGTGTTTGAAAATGTTCCCCTGGTTATTTTGTAGCTATAGGTTAATAGATTGATCAGAAAAGTGAGGTTAAACAAGTTTCCTTAAGCATGTTAAGTAGCAAACTCCCTCCCTTCCGCTGGAAGGGAGGGTTGGGGTGGAATGGATAAATTTAATGATATCACTGTATGTTCTGAAATATCACTCCATTAGATATTCTAAATCTAAAGATTGTTAATCTTACCCCCATTCTCCCCTAACCCCTCCTTCCCCGGGGAAGGAGGGGAAATTTACCGACTGGTTTGCGATAATTAATGGAATTTTAAGAATCTTAAAAAGTGGAACTTAAATCGAGGATTTTTCGAACAGGCTCGTAGGAGGGGAGTGTGTTTGAATAATTCCAACCCTAAAGATTGGTACCTGTAAGAAAGGTACATGTGACTACTTTCTTTGTTTTGCCTGACTCTTAGGGTTGTGCAACCAGATATTCTTCTTCCGCAAAAAATTTATGCGAAGAGAGGAATTTCTTCGTGTAATTAGCAATGTATTTTTGAACTTGACGCAGGAGACTGGATTCAAAAATATTAAAAATTTTTAAATACCCGGCTTCTCTGTCACCTTTCACCCTCATTGAGGGGACAATTGGGTTGACTTATAATTGAAGTCCATGAGTGGTGATAAAGAATTAACCGTATGGGAACATCTTGAAGAGCTTCGTACACGTCTCATCAGAATAACCATAGCGGTACTCGTCACGGGTATAGTTGGCTATATCTTTTCTGACTGGATTA
>WFZT01000108.1 GCA_015489415.1 Caldifarciminota bacterium
ATTATGGCAAATGAGACTCCTGATGGACGGGACTACTTTGCAGAATTTGCAGGGGAAGGGGATTTCTATGCCGGCAGGCTAAATTTACTCGGTCGGTTGATTTACAGAAGTGGGAGATATAGAGGGACCATGAGGCTTGAGGCTCATCCTGGAATAATTGGCCTGTACCTTTATGGATTTCGTACCCGTGGGGCTGAATTCGACGCAGAAAATCTTGGAGGACCCGCCTTTTTGCATGGCTACCCATACGGCTTTCTAAAGGCCACAAACGGTGAGGTTATCAAGGTAGATGTCAGACTCTACAGGTGGTTCGGTGTTTTCGCGAGTCTCGGATATATTGAGGGTGAGGGGTATTCAAGCTATGGAATCTCACTTCTTGCCCCTCGAGGCCAGATTTATTACGGATTGCGTCCAGGTGTGGATTTCTACAATGGGATACTCACGGTCTCTTTGAAAATCGCGTTGTGAGTTATATAATTCCCTCATGAGATTTCTGGAATTCCAGGCCAAACGCCTTCTCGAATTTCACGGCATAAAGACTCCCAGATCGGTTTTGTATGGAGAAAAGATGCCCGATTTCTCTCCCCCCTATGTCCTAAAAGCCCAGATTCCATCAGGTGGCAGAGGAAAGGCGGGGGGAGTGCTTTTTGCAGAGAATGATAAAGAGTTAAAAGACAGGGCCGACTCTCTTCTCAAGGGCTCCATCAAAGGATTCCCCGTTAAGCATGTCCTCGTTGAAGAGAAGCTCAGGATAGAGCGTGAATTTTTTGTGTCTTTTATGATAGATGCATCGGTTAAGCGTGAAATCCTGATATTTTCATCCGAAGGTGGAGTGGATATCGAGGAGCTTGCGAAAAAGGAGCCTCGAAAAATCAGACGCCTTGAAATTCGTCCTTTCTACGGCTTTCAGGATTATGAGGTGCGAGAGATTCTGGATGTCACCGGCAAAAATCTTCTCAAGCTTAGCTCACTTATTTTAAAGCTGTATCGAATATTCCATGAGCTTGATGCCACAATTCTTGAGGTAAATCCACTTGTCCTGACAGAGGACGGGTATTTTGTAGTCGCGGATGTACATCTTGAGATTGAAGATGAGGCTCTAAAGAGACACCCAGAGCTTGGAGACATGGTCAGCCACTATGAGGAGTTTATTGGCACACGCGAGATGACAGAGATGGAAAAACGTGCACGGGAAATTGACAATCTTGACCACAGGGGAGTTGCAGGTAGATTTATTGAGTTTGACGGGAATCTTGGGCTTTTGATAGGTGGAGGTGGAGCGAGTCTGACTGTTTTTGATGCCATAAGGAAGTATGGTGGAAAACCTGCCAATTACTGTGAAATAGGCGGGAATCCGAGCGTGAAGAAGGTTGCGGAATTGACGAAGCTGTTGCTTTCAAAGCCCGGAGTGGAAAAGATTGCAGTGATCATGAATGTGGTGTCCAACACGAGAGTTGACCTTGTAGCGAGAGGTGTGATTAAAGGGATTCTCGAGAGCGGAAGGGACCCGAAGGATGTTATTACAGTTTTTAGAATACCCGGTGCATGGGAGGACGAAGGATTCAAAATTCTCAAAAAATACGGGGTAAAGTATCTAACCAGGGAATATTCCCTGGATGATGCAGCAAGAATGGCGGTTCAGGGATGGCAATCTTAATTGACGAAAATACTCGTGTACTTGTTCAGGGTATAACAGGCAGAGAAGCTGCCACATTTGTTAAGGACATGCTCGACTACGGAACACCAGTCCTGGCAGGTGTTACGCCGGGCAAAGGCGGGCTATCGGTTCACGGTGTCCCTGTTTTTGACACGGTCAAAGGGGCGGTATCAAAAACCGGTGTGAATACAAGTGTTGTGTCAGTTCCACCATTTTTTGCCAGATCTGCTGTCATGGAGGCTGTGGACAATGGGATAAAATTGGTTGTGGTGGTAACAGAGCGAATCCCCCAGCACGATGTTGTTGAGTTTCTCGAATTTACCCGTATCCATGGAACAACTGTTGTGGGGCCCAATTCCCTTGGAATTATTAATCCTGGAGTGGCAAAGGTGGGGATGATCGGCGGTCGAAGCGAAGATACTCACAAATCCTTTAGAAAAGGCGTGGTGGGTGTGGTTTCCCGCTCCGGTGGCATGACAACAGAAATCTCCAACCTTTTATCCCACAGCGGGTTGGGAGTTTCGACCGCAGTTTCCATTGGTGGAGATCCGCTAATTGGTTTTACCATTAAGGATGCTGTGATGAAATTTGAAGAGGATGAAGAGACCCGTGCTATCGTTGTTTTCTCTGAGCCCGGTGGGACTCAGGAGGAAGAGCTTGCGGATTATGTGAAAGAGCACGGTTTGAAGAAACCCATTGTGGTTTTCATTGCAGGCAGGTTTGCCGATGAATTTCAGGGAGTGAGATTTGGCCATGCCGCTTCAATAGTTCATGGTGAGAAAGGTAGTCCGAGGCACAAGATTAAGGTTTTAAGAGAGGCTGGAATCCCTGTTGCGGACTCGCTTAATGAGATAGTCGAAATTTTGAGGGAGAAGATTTGAGATGGGCATTTTTATCGATGTTTTAGTAGATGAGAATCTATGTGAATTTTCTAAAGGATGTGATAAGTGTATCACAATCTGCCCGGTAGACATTTTTTACAACCAATCGGGTAGGTTGGGGATAAAAGATGAGGATGAATGTACCCTCTGTGACCAGTGCCTGGAAGTTTGCCCTACAAATGCAATTAAAATCGTGAAAAAGTATTAGCTCCTCTGAAAGCCCTCCCCAATTGAATTAAGTTCTGAGTTCCTGTGAAAATCCATAAATTCCCCTCTACCACGAAGTGGGAGAGGGGTGGGGTGAGGGATACATCTTTTAAATTTTTCTAATTTTCAAGCGGAAAGCCCCCACCCTACACCCTACCCCGCGCGAAGCGCGGGGTAGGGAAGTTTCTCAGGCTATTGGAGAACCAACGGTCAAAGCCCGTAGATAGATGGAGAAATATTGTATGTCATTGCTGAGGTAAAGAACTTGTGAAGAAAGGAAATTCACAGGATTAGTCCTACCAGTATACTTTTTAAAAGTAAGTGTACATGGGATTTCTACAAAGCTCTGCAGTACCGATTTCTGATCTCGCTTACCAAAAATATCTTCCTATCCCCGCATAAATTTTTGCGGGGAGAGGTCAGGTGAGGGGTAACATCTTGGATTTTTTAATATTCCTGGCGGAAAGCACTCTCCCATAAAGTTCATTTGTGGGGGAGGGAAACGTTTTTTATCAGTTTTTGAGGCATGAGCTTTGTTTGTGGGGAGGGAAATGCTGTCGCGACTGTGGAAATTTTAAAGTATACCCAGGGGCTATCCTGAAATCTTTATAAAAAGAGGGTTTTTCAGCCAGAGTCCTATGTGTTTATCAAGGTGAGGAATTAAAGCTGTGGAAGGTTAGAGTAAAAAGGGGCGGCGGCCCAAAGGGCCGCCGCCCCCTAAAAATTACTTTCGCGCTCCCAAATACTTACTTTCCTAATTTTTCCTTCATCAAAGTCGCAACCTCTGCAGGCTCGGCCGCAACTGGCACGCCAACCGCATTGAACGCCTTAATCTTTTCCTCTGCAGTTCCAGAGCTACCGGATATGATGGCTCCCGCATGCCCCATCCTCTTCTCAGGTGGAGCTGTACGTCCAGCAATAAATGCTACTACTGGCTTGTTGAATTCCTCTTTAATGTACTCTGCGGCATCCTGCTCATCAGTTCCGCCGATTTCACCTATTAGCACAACTCCCTCGGTCTCAGGATCGTCTTTAAACAGTTTCAAAAGATCAATGAATTTAGAACCGATGATAGGGTCACCACCTATTCCAATGGCTGTGGACTGACCAAGGTCGTTCGCAGTTAGATGGCTCACTATTTCATACGTTAGGGTTCCACTTCTAGAGATCACTCCAATAGGACCCCTCTTGAAAATCTGCCCGGGCAGAATTCCGAGTTTTGCCTCACCCGGTGTTATCAGACCGGGACAGTTGGGGCCAATCAATCTTGTTCCCTTTTCCTCAAGGAATCTCACGACTCTCAGCATGTCGTTTACAGGTATTCCTTCTGTAATTGCAACGACCAGCTCTATTCCCGCGTCGGCTGCTTCCATTATGGCATCTGCTGCAAATGGCGCAGGTACGAAAATAACAGAAGCGTTGGCACCGGTTTTATCAACTGCTTCGTGGACTGTATTGAAAACGGGGACGCCTTCAACTGTCATTCCGCCCTTACCGGGAGTTACTCCCCCAACAACGTTTGTCCCATACTCTTTCATTAATCTGGTATGGAAAGAACCGTCTCTACCGGTAATACCCTGCACTAATACCTTTGTGTCTTTTCCTACAAGTATTGACATTTACTTCCTCCCAATGGAATTTTGGAAATTGTAATTCTCATCCATTCCAAGTGTCAAGAAAATGTG
>WFZT01000109.1 GCA_015489415.1 Caldifarciminota bacterium
ATACGGATGCCGCCTTCGTATCATCCTTACCATCGTTAATATCTTCTCTTCCTCTGCCCTCTTGCCCTCCTCTCTGCGCCTCTTCTGATAATGCGCCTGCCGACTTATACCTTTAACTCTGCATATAGCTTCCATCTTTATTTTCTCCCCTTTTCCTTTTTGCTTCGCCTTCTCAATGATCTGCGTTCTTTTTTTTGACCCAATCTCGTTCCATACTCTTCCTCATACACCTCTAATGTGCTCTCAAGAACCAGCTTTTCTACTGTTAAATTCAAAACCGCTTTCTCAAGCTGAGCTATCCTTTCTTTTAACCTTTCCACTTCTTCCTGGTTGTCTGTTTTAACTTTTGATGTTTTTGGAGCCTTGTGACTGTATTTATTTATCCATTTTTGAATAGTGGAGTTACCACCGATTCCGTATTTTCTGCGTAAATGACTAATAGAGGCACCATCTTCAAATTCCTGGATAACCTTGAGTTTTAGGGCTTCGGTATAATGTTTGTTGTTATCAGGCATAGAAGTAACCTCCTTTAATAGTTTTATAATCATCCACGTGGGGAGTTGTACTGTAAACATATATCAGGACGGGACAAATCTTCCTCTCCCCGCATAAATCTTTGCGGGGAGAGGATTGAGGTGAGGGGCCACATCTTGAATTTTTTTGAATATTCAAGCGGAAGGCCCCCTCCCTTGAATCCCTCCCCCCGCGCACAGCGCGGGGGAGGGAAGTATTTTGAAGTTGCGGGGAGGTGAGAGGTGAGGGGCTACATTTGAGAAATCCGATGTGAAGGGCCTGCATTATAATTAAACACATGGCCTATTCCAGTAAAATGGAACACCTTAAAAGAAACGGAATTAAGGGGCTTTTTCTGCTCGTACTCTGGCTATTACTCGGAACCCTTGGTTTCGCCTACATCGAGCACTGGGATCTGCTCGATTCATTCTATATGACAGTAATCACTATATCTACCGTGGGATACGGAGAGGTACATCCACTTTCCCCGGTAGGTAAAATCTTTGCCAGCGCCCTGATTATCATAACCCTTGGGACCGTTTTCTACGTGTTCTCAATGTTTGGCCAATTTTTTATCGAGGGTGAAATTTCAGGAGTTTTTGCAAAATCAAGGAGACAGAAGAAAATGAATAAGTTGAGGAATCATTATATAGTTTGTGGCTTCGGTCGCATTGGGAGATCGGTTGTCGAAGGATTAATGCGAGAAAAAGTGGATTTCGTAGTGGTTGATAACAACCCCGATTTGCAGATGGAGTTTGATGAGATGGGCATATTTTACATAATTGGCGATGCAACAGAAGAAGAAACCCTCCAAAAGGCTGGAGTGGAAAGAGCAAAAGCCCTGATATCGCTTTTACCCACAGATGCAGACAACCTTTACGCTGCGATCTCTGCAAAAGGGTTAAATAGCAAAATTCACGTCATTACAAGGGCACTTGATGAGAAGGCAGAGGTAAAAATGAAAAAGCTTGGGGTTGATCATGTTATATCTCCGTACAAAATAGCCGGTCAGAGAATCCTGCACTCCGCTCTGAAACCAACAGTGGTCGAATTTCTGGAGCTCGTTACCCATCGTGAGTATCTTTCACTCGGTCTTGAAGAGATAAAAATTACTGCAAACTCCCCTCTGATTGGTAAAAGCATTTCAGAGCTGAACCTGAGGAAACAGTACGGGATTATTGTCATTGCCATAAAGAAAAAAGACGGGAGGATGGTCTTTAATCCCGATCCCGATAATATCTTTGAAGAAGGGGATACAGTGGTAGTAATTGGCAAAGAGGAAGATCTCTCAAAGTTAAAAATATGATGAAAAAATTAGACCGCTACATGCTCAGGGAATTCTACAAATGGCTTATTATCATGCTTGTTGCGGTCATCGCACTCTTTATCATCGTAAATTTTTTCGAAACCCTTGATAAGTTTGTTGATAAAAAACCTTCGGTTTTTTCCATCATCAAATACTATTATTTCCAGATTCCAGGATTAATTGTTCTCCTCTTTCCGATGGCACATTTGCTTTCAGGTTTCTTCTCTGTCGGTGAGATGGCAAGGCGGCTTGAATTACTGGCTATCAAGGCCTCTGGCATTAACCTTTACAGGGTTCTTGGCGTACTCGCACTCGCGGGCATATTTAATTCATTTATTGCCTTTGGTATAGGTGAATTTTTAACTCCCTCAGCAAACAGAAAGTTTCGTTATGTCAAAAAAGTGGAAATTGAGAAAAAGGCGTCACCTCAGCACAGAATTTTTGCGAGAAACTTGAGCTTTTTCGGTAAGTCCGGCTACCTTTACTTTTTTAAGTACATCAATTCACGAAATAACAGGGCCATAAATCCTATTATAATGAGAATTGTGAACGGAAAGGTGGTGGAGCGAATTGACGCACGGACCGGACACTTTAAAAATGGTCACTGGGTACTGAGCAACGTAACTGTAAGAAAATTTAAAGGAGACGAGGTGGAGGTTAAATTTTACAAAGTACACGAGTTTCCAGAACTAAAAGAATCTCCATTTGACCTTTTAAAGGAGCAGTATGAGCTCGATGAGATGAGTGTTTTTGACCTTCGGAAGCAGATGAGGGCTTTAAAATCTGCGGGACTCAGCTACACAAAGGTTCTTGCTGAGATTTACATTCGTTTTGCTTTTCCATTCGCCAATTTTGTTATCCTTTTCTTCTCTCTGCCCCTTGCAGCTTCAATGAGAGGAAAGGGCAGGGCGCTTGGCTTTGGCCTCTCGGTGCTCCTTTCCTTTATTTACTGGGGGCTTCTTCAGACATCAAGAATTTTGGGCCAGCTTGGCAAAGTTGACCCCCTGATTGCGGCCTGGCTTCCGAATATCCTGTTTTTTATCCCGGGCCTTCTCTTTACCCTGAAGCTCAGAAGGTAGTCTTTCTCGCAGGGATAAAAGCGAGCAGGGCTGATTTTATGGCGTCGCCAGGAATGAAGGGGATCATTCCCATCATCAACAGATTAAAAATTCCCGGGATTGAGTGGTTTATGGCCTTGAACCATAGAGCAAGGCCAAGTATTCCTGGAATGTATATCAAGATGATTTGAGCAAACAGGATGGCTCCAAACCTTTGATGGTATTTCAAATTTGTGTATATCTTTCCAATAAACCAGCTGGCAAGAATAAATCCAAGAAGATAACCGCCTGTTGGGCCGACAATGGCTGCAATTCCTCCCTTTAGACCGGCAAACCATGGGACTCCGAGAATACCAAGACCAACGTAAAGGAGAACGCCGAAAATTGCTCTTTCACCGAGGAACATACCGGTAAGGACAATTCCGACTGTAGAACCTGTGATTGGAATGGGTGTCCATGGAAGGTAAATTCTTATCTGTGCAAGCACTCCTGTAATAAAAGCAAATCCAAGATATACCAGTAGTGATTGAAGTATGCCATTTTCAAAGTATCTTTCGCGAATCAGCTCGTACATCGTGAAACCTCCTTTTGACTAATTTTAAACTCCAGAGCATGAATTTTCATGGGAGTTTTTCTTTGGTTCGCAAAATAAACTGAAAATTACATGTTGATTTTCATAAATTAAAACCAATATAATCTACCATAAGATGTTATCAATGCAAAAATATTTAATGGAGAATATCACATCTAAAATATGAATATAGAGTTTATAAGTAAGATGGTTCAGCTTAATAGTGATTATCTAATTCATTGAAAGCCGTAACAAAAGGAGGTAATATTATGAGAAGTTTAGTAATTGTATACGCAATCATAATATTTCTCGTATTCCCGATGAGACTATTAAGGGGATCGAATCCATACTTCGAAATCGGTGTAAAAGGTGTGACCTTGAATATTCCGTACTTGTTTCACAGTAATACAGGTGATTTTAATAATAAGAATAGCGATAAATTGTCAATTAACAAAATTTCTCCGTATCTTAAACTTTCTGCCAATCTAGGGAAAAACGTAAGTTTTATTGGAGAGATAGGAGCTCCTATTTATTGCCTAAAATACAAGGTTAGAGAAAATTCTTCGCAACAGAATTATGCCGTTTATAGATCTTGCACGTGGGAAAGTTTTTTGAATTCTTTTACATGGAAAATTGGGTTCCGTGTAGAAAAATAGGCCTTTCACGTTAATTCGTGAATAAAAACAAATGCAACACCTAAAAGTGTTTTTCAAGGTTGCAAGTTTATGTTAGGAGTTTCTTTCTGTTTCCATGTTCGTGAAGTTTAGTATGTAAAACTCTCTTTTTAAGTAATGGAAACTGGATGAAGTTTAATTCTCTAAATTTTACATTATGAGATATTTTCTTTTTTTTATTGATACATGGTTATTTTTCATTATATTATTAGTCTAGAAAACAAATTAACAATGGTCATGCTCTTTCCTTCTTGACAATTTTGAGATTTGACATGTTAATAAAATTGTTAAAAGGAGAAAAGACCATGAAAATGTTCTTAAACGGTGAATGGGTTGATAGGGAAGAACGCATTGAGGTTATTAACCCCTATAATGGGGAAGTTGTTGATTCCGTCCCTTCTGCCTCACCCGAAGACCTTGAAATGGCAGTAAAATCCGCAAAAGAGGGATTTGAGGAACTCAAAAAGTTAAGCGCTTACGACAAATACAAAATCCTTTCCTGTGCCGCAAAACTACTTGAAAACAACTCTGAAGACTTTGCAAGGGAACTCGTTCTGGAAGTTGGAAAAACCATCAAGGAGGCGCGGGGTGAGGTGGCGAGAGCCATTCAAACTCTATACCTATCAGCTGAAGAGGCCAAAAGACTCAAAGGAGAGCAGGTTATATTTGACGCCGATCCCCGTGGAAAGGGAAAATTCGGTATGTACATTCGTGTGCCGATAGGTCCCATTGGTGCGATCACTCCCTTTAATTTCCCTTTAAATCTTGCCCTACACAAGCTTGGGCCTGCGTTTGCTGTTGGAAATTCAGTCGTGCATAAACCTGCAAGTGCCACACCGCTTACCAACCTTAAATTTACAGAAATACTCCTTGAATCTGGTTTACCGAGAAAGGCCATTAACGTGATAACCGGCCCCGGAGGCACCATTGGCGAGGGACTTGTTAAACACCCTGAACTCAAGATGATAACATTCACTGGCTCAAGAGACGTTGGACTTCGCATCATGGATATAAAGGGCTATAAAAAAGCTCTGATGGAGCTTGGCTCGAACGCTCCCATGATTGTTACAGATACCGCTGATGTTGAGAAAGCAGCGAAAAAGGCTGTTGTCGGTGCTTTTGCGCAGGCCGGGCAGTCCTGTATTTCCCTGCAGAGGGTATTCGTGCATAAAAAGGTCTTTGACCTGTTCCTCTCCGAGCTCGTGAACGGTGTTAAAAACATCAAAGTTGGTGATCCGATGGATGAAGAAACCGGAATGGGCCCCTTAATTAACGAAGGTGCCTTGAATCGTGTAAAGAGCTGGATTGATGAGGCTGTTGAACATGGAGCAGAAATTGTTTATGGTGGGAATGTTCTCGGGAAAACCCTGATGGAGCCCACTGTGCTTATTAATGTTCCAGAAGACGTAAAGCTCTTCCAGGATGAGGTCTTCGGCCCTGTAGTTTTTGTCAATCCTTACGAGAACTTTGAAGATGCGGTAAAGAGTGCAAACAATTCGAAGTATGGACTCAATGCTGCCATCTTCACCCGTGACCTGAATCAGGCAATAAAGGGATTCCTTGAGCTCGAGTTTGGGGGTGTTCTTATCAACGAACTTCCCACGTGGCGTGTGGATTTGATGCCTTATGGTGGTATGAAAGAGAGTGGATTTGGCAGGGAAGGTCCGGAGTTTGTGGTAAAAGAGATGAGTGAGATTAAGATGATGGGGATTGACCTGAGCTGAAGCTCAGGTCAATCCCCATCATCTTCTCTGAGGTTTTCTTTAGCAAGGGTTGATTAAACAGTTTGTACTCGATTTAACCCTGAACCTATGGCAATTCAGTTGCTATTCGGGTTTTTGATGGTGATGGAAGCTCACCCTCGAATTTTTCAATCTTCACCTCTTTTTTACGAGATAATATAATCATTTTGGCCGAGGGTCTTCTGGGCTTGTTACTTCCCGGCTTTACAGTTGCAACAAAGCTCGCTACCTCTCCAACACCCGCAATCTTTACAACATCTCCTTTGATCTCCAAGTCCTCGATATCACCAAAGAATGGTTTGCCAAGTGCTGCAGCCACCCTCTGTGGAACTTCGCCGATCTCATGGACCACTGAAAAGCTCCCACCCAGCACTATGTCCGCATCCTTTATCTTTTCTGCAATTACATGAGCTACTTGGTTTGAGTCAAGCTCATTTTCAGTCTCGACGAGTATGACGTTATCGGCTCCCAGTGCATAAAGTTCTTTAAGTGTGGTAACAGATTCTTTCCTTCCCACACTGATGGCAGAAACTTCAGCTTCGCCCTGGTCTTTTAGCTTTAGTGCAAGTTCGATGGCAAACCTGTCATTTGGATTTATGATCCTCTTTTCCCTTTCAAAAATCTGTGCCTTTGATTTAGAAACCCCAAGCCCCTTTGGGTCAGGCACTTCCTTAATAAGAACCACGATCTTCTTCATTTCCTAATCCTCCTTTATTAACTTAGATTGTAAAGCTTTGATGGCGAAAATTATAAGAATAATACCGGCAATAATAGCACCCCACATTCCAAGTAATGAAAACGCTGTTACAATGACACCTGCGACAAAAACTCCAATTGCTATAGCAACAAATGATTTGTGAGGGTTTAGCCTCAAAATAGCAGCAATGGTGGCACCAGTCCATGCACCGGTTCCAGGTAATGGAATTGCAACAAATAGTAGCAGTCCAAGCATCTCATATTTTTCTATTTTCTCACGCTGATTTTCTGCCTTTTCCTCGAGTCTGGCGTAAAATTTTCTTCCCAACCTGGTTTTCGCAAAAACATTCATAACAGGTATAAGCAGGTAAAGGATGGGATAAATTGGTATCAGATTCCCAAGTACAGCAATTACATAAGCCTTCACAAAATTGAGTTTATAGTAAAGAATGGCGAGGGGGATGGCTGCCCTGAGCTCCACGATTGGGAGCATTGAGACAATAAATGTTACAAGTTCTTTATTATGAATTGAATGCTGGATAAACTGGATTATTCGTTCACTCATTCTTTATAACCACAAGCAAGTCTTCATCTATCCGCTGGATTTCGCTGAATCTCAGCCGAATTGCATCCTCAAGCTTTCTTCTCACCCCCTCTGCAAGCTTAAGCCCCTCTCCCATGATCAGAGGAGAAATAAACATGTAAACTTTATCCCACAGATTTTTCTCAAAGAGGGCTCCGGCAAGATAGGCACCACCTTCAATCAAAACTGACCTAATTCCATTATTTCCTAAAATTTTTATTGCCTCTTCAAGATCAACTTTTCCCCGCTCATCAGTTTGTGTAAACCACACCTTCACCCCAATCTCTTCAAATTTTCGGGCAGCCTTGAGGTTGTCTTCGGTTTCAACCGTTATAATCGCCGTTGGCGCCTCGTCAGTTTTGAAAACGTTAAAATTAGTATCGAAGTCAATCTGGGAGGCAAAAATAACTCTCATGGGCTTACGCGGAGCGTAAACATCTCTTGGGGTTAGTCTTGGATTGTCGTGAAGTAGAGTGCCCTTGCCCACGGCTACAGCATCAACTTCACCCCTCCATTTGTGATCGAGTGTGCGGGAGCGTGGGCCGGAAATCCATTGGGATTTCCGGCCCACGTCAGCGATAAATCCATCAAGTGTCGCAGCGAGTTTAAGATATACGAACGGGAGCCCCGTTTTCACATACTTGAAGTAAACCTCATTCTGCTCAACCACTTTGTCCTCTAAGATTCCAACTTTTACCTCGATTCCTGCATCCATAAGTTGCTTTACCCCATTGCCGTTTACGAGAGGATTGGGGTCAATGGCACCGATTACGACTCTTTTGATACCGGCTTTGATAATCGCCCTGGTGCAGGGTGGTTGATGCCCATAAAAAGAATGAGGTTCGAGGGTTACATACATGGTGGCATCTTCTGTATGGCCTCGAGCATCAAAAATCGCGTTTACCTCCGCATGGGGAAGCCCTTGCTTTTTATGGTATCCAATACCAACGATTCTCCCCTTATTCACAATGACAGCGCCAACAAGTGGATTGGGTGAAGTAAAGCCCCTTCCGTATTCGGCGAGCTGAATGGCGAGCTCCATGTACTTCTCGTCTTCACTCATTTCTTTCCACTTTCAAGTAGAGATTTTACGAGCAGGTCAAGCTTTTCCTTGACACTTTTACCGGACTTTTCCATCCACATCTCAGCGATTTTTAAGGATTCTTTGATAAACTTGATTACATCCTCGTCTCCGGGCCAGTTGTCCCTTATTACGTCTTCTCCTACGTTGTTGATCAAGTCGTTAAGAACGTAAAGTGTGATAAAGATGTCATCTGCGTAACCAATGACGCCTAAAATAGCCTCAGGTAGAAGGTCAACAGGAATAATCCAGTATGCAATTACTGAAACGAGGAATACCTTTTTCTCCACGGGCACACGCTCGTCTTTTATAAGTCTCCACAGCAGTACAATGAGATCAGGGGCGGCAAGAAGAATCTTTGCCCCTTCTTCCCCATACTTTCCTGCGAATTTTGACAGCTGATTCTTGATCTTTTTTCTCAGTTGCTCGTAGAAGCGGTTAACGTTTTCGTCGTTAATGGGTATGAGGCTTTTCATCCCCCATCACCTCCTAAAGCTCTACCCTTACTCCTACGCCGAAAGAGAGTGTCTTTAATGGATTGGGTGTGCTTTCTATTTTAAAATCCGGTGAATCCACCATCTTCTCGATTATTTTCCCAGTCAATGAAAGTACATTTGACTTGGCTGAAATATCAAGGGTTACGGGCAATCCAAGGGTAGGCCCAAATGGGATTGAGCCGAGATTCAGAGGAATCGAAGCACCAGCTCCCATATAGGGTAAAACTGTTAGAGGGATAAGCTTCCCATTTTGTGTGTAATAATATTGTGTGCTGATACTTATTCCGGCCCTAAGCTTGAAGTGGGGTAGAGGAGGTCTGGCGAATAGCCCAAAATTAGCGTAATGGATATTACCCTTCTGGGGAATGCTTCCGCTGATAAATGCATCAACAATGCCCACGCTCAAACCGAGCCCCGCTGCTTTGTAAGCAGGAAGTTCTAAATTGGCACTATAACGTTCATGGGTGATATCGTCCTTCGCAACATTAATATAACCCGTTATAGTTGTGTCCTGATGAATTGTGTGGCCAGAAATGTAGATATTTGCCGTATCCACGTCAAGAATACAAAGTGAGCTGAAATCAGCCTGTGTCGCTATGTATATGTAATCACCTGAAAGTGCGGTTTTGAAACCATTTTCAAAATATCCTCCGATTTTTAATATACCAAGCGATAAATTAGCTCCGACTGCAAAAGCTTTTCTCGTCCCGCTAATATGGCTCGCGATAGTGACCGATGAAATAGTATGCTGGAAACCTACAGTTGCATTTACACCCCCGGCGTAGTCAGGGGATGTTCCAGTCATATTAACAACTGCCATCGACTGGGCAACTATCAGAGGATTTCCGCCGCCAGAGTATTTTGTTATCTTGAAAGCTGCCCCGAGGGAAAGTGGGCCAAATCCTATTCCTGCTCCGAAGAACATGGGCCTGGCTTCAAGGGACAGGCCGCCAATTCCTCTGACCCTGGTCTCGACTGTTCCTTCCACACTCCAGTGCATCTCAACCGAAGAGTAGAGATTTGCAGAGTCCCTGTTTTGTATCAAAAGCGTATCTATAATCTGACCATGGAAATTAAGGGGAAAAGTTGTGTTGTTGTTGATGTCCACTCCAAACTTGTATGGTTTGAGTATGCCAAATCCTGCCCCGAACATAGCAAATTTCACTCCAAAGCCAAATCCGTAAATTCCGCCTGCATCTTTTGTTTCTATATCAAAAGGCACCACGAGGGCATCGTTGTATTCGCTGCTATCAAGAAGTGTTACATTGGTTCTCATGGTGGAGCTATTTGTGAAGCCAAGTCCAGCATCAAATTCCAGGTGAGAGATTCTCCCGAAGGCTGCAGGATTGGCAAATCCACCGAGAACCGCCGACGCCCTGGCTGGATTGACATAATCGAGCGTAAGGAAACCAAGATTTGCCTCTGGTGAGGAAAAGGTCATGCTTCCGGTAATGGGATTATTTTGAGCCATAAGAAGTCCAGCAAAAATCAAAGCAACAAATTTTACATGTCTCATCATCTTCCTCCTTTTTGTCTTTCATTATAAACCATAGCTCTTTACCTTGAAATACTTACAAAATTGGAGATTCCGAGGTATGGATGAATGGAGATCGAATAGGTGAAATCTAAAATTTTGCTGAATTCAATAGATGCGTGGTAACTCAGAGGATTTGTACTAATTCCAGCATAAAGACGAGAGAAATGTGTGAGCCGATAAGCAGCACCGAGAACATATGAAACGCTTTGTGATTCTTCAAAGACAGCGTCAAACATAACTTCAAATGAATGTGTTAAGCCGTTTAAGCTCGAGAATACAATCTGCCTTTTAGTGTATAAATCACCGGTTGAAACAATGTTAAAAATGGAAATGCCAAGCTTCCTTCCATATCCTACATTCACAAGCAATCCTGCATTAATTTTGAAGGAGTTTAAAAGTTCCTCGCCGCCCTTCTCAAACATCTGGTTGAGCTCCCCGGAGAGTCCAATCCTCACTTTTGGGGAGTAGCTGAATGAGTAGCCTGCAGTGATGGAATTTAGATAAAAGTCTCCGCTTTTCACGGTCGCCATTCCAATACCAGCACCACGGGCATTGATAGAAAGGCGGAAAAATTCAAAGGTGGAATATAATTCAGCATATTCGGCAGAAGCAATAAATCTATGTCCAATATAGGCAGGGTTGTAAAAGATAGCCCATTTGTCGCTGGCCAGGAAATTACCGGTCGTCCTCGGTAAAATCAAATATCCTAATAAAATAAGGAAAAGGTTCACTGCCCCTTGATTTCCATCAGTTCTTCTTTTTCAAAAGCTTCCTCTGCCCTTTTCAGATCAGGTGCAATATGAATATTGCAGTACTGTGTGGGCTCATATCCTTCTCTGAAAATTTCGTCGTAGGTTTCTGGACAATAAGGAGTGGGAAGCAGGCCGGATGTGGAGCAAACCTCTTTGTGAACAATACCAGAAGGCTCTACGAAGTCAAGAGGAGGTACTGTGTCCAAAATGCTTTTCATGTAAGTTGTCCAGATGGGAAGGGCCATCACAGCACCAGTCGCACCTCTGAAGATGGTTCTTACTGAATCATATCCAACCCAGACTGCAGTTACAAGGTCAGGAGTAAATCCGATAAACCAGGCATCGCGGTAATCGTTTGTTGTACCTGTTTTCCCTGCAGCAGGTCTTGTGAAATGATAATATTTTCTCGCACTTTTTGCTGTTCCAAAGTCAAAAACGCTCTCCATCATGCTGATCATCTCGTAAGAAGTTACACTGTCGAGTACTGTGGTTAGAGTTGGTTCAAATTTCTCGATCACATTCCCCCTGCTATCCTCGATTCTTGTTATAAAATACGGTTTCGGCCGGATCCCATAGTTCGCAAGGGTCGCGTAGGCAACAGCAAGGTTTAAAGGCACCACTGTGGCAGCACCAATGGCAATGGATGGATACGGGGGAATGGAATCCTTGATCCCGAGTTTCCTTGCATATTCGATCACAGTCTCAGGCCCAATATCAAGGATTAACCTCACCGAAGCAAGGTTCCTCGATAGCGCAAGGGCCTTTCTCAATGTAATTTTTCCGAGATACTTCTTATCATAATTCTGGGGAACCCAGTAGGTCTTCTCACCGTTAACATAGGTTTCGAGGGTGATGGGGGAGTCATCTATTAAGTCTGATGGATTGTACCCGTTGTCAATGGCGGCAGTGTAGAGTATTGGCTTAAATGCTGAGCCAGCCTGTCTCCTTGCCTGAGTAATTCGGTTGAATTGGGAATCTTTAAAATCCCTGCCACCCACAAGTGCAAGTATTTCTCCTGTTTCAGGATTGAGTGTTACAAGAGCCCCCTGCAGATATTTTGGAGGATTAAGCGTATCCCTGACATAATCTGCTTTTTTGGGCTTTAATCTGTACTGTTTTTCAAACACATTCAGGAGGGAATCTACCACACGATACGCGGTATTCTGCATGTTAATGTCGAGAGTTGTATAAATTCTACCCCCGGCTTTATAGAGGAAATCCTCACCTAAAAGAGGGTCATCTATAACATACCGTCGCACCATTTCGAGAAAATATGCTGCTGCATCTTCAAACTGTTCCTTTTCACTGGGTTTGGCAAATACAACGGGCTCTTGAAGTGCCTCCTCAAGCTCTTCTTTTGTTATAACATTGTTTTCGTAAAGTTTCTTTAAAATGAAATCTGCTCTCCTTAACACCCTATCAGGATGGCGTAAAGGTGAGTAAAACCACGGATTTCGAGGGATCGCCACAAGCACCGCAATTTCACGAGGATTGAGCTCCCAAACATGCTTGCCAAAGTAGTATTCCGCAGCCGCCTCGACACCATAAACTCCATGGCCAAAGTAAATTTGATTGAGGTAACGCTCCAGAATCTCCTCTTTAGAGAATGCTCGCTCTATTCTCACTGTCAGTATAGCCTCGCGAATCTTTCTCTTAAAGGTCCTTTTCTGATTCAAAAACATATTCCTTGCAAGCTGCTGGGTAATGGTTGATGCTCCCTGCTTTATGTGCAGATACCTGAGATTGACAATCATTGCTCGCGCAACATGCTTGAGACTTATACCCCAGTGTTTGTAAAAATCTTTATCCTCGATGGTAATAAACGCCTTCTGCATCAAGGGTGGTATGCTGTCGAGTGGTACCATTATCCTTCGCTGGAGATAAAAACTGTGGATCAGGTTGCCATTTCTGTCATAAACCTCAGTGGTCTTTGGGGGCTCGAATCTCTCAATAACACTTAAAGACGGCAGATTTCTTGAAAAGGCCAGTATTATGATAAAAGTGAAAATCAGAGTGAAAAGGTATAAAATTATCCCCAGTTCGATGCCTTTTTTAATCTCGTTCATGGGAGTGAAAGTATATAATTTGCGTGGAGTGAAGTCAAATGAAGCTTTTTCTTACAAGACACGGTGAAACTGACTGTAACAGGATGCTTATCGTCCAGGGATGGGTACACACTCCATTAAACGCAACGGGCAGGAAACAGGCGAAAACGTTGAGGGACAGATTTGAAAGCGAGGGAATGAGATTCGACGCCCTTTATTCTTCAGACCTTTTGAGAGCTTATACTACAGCAAAAATCCTGAATGAATATTTCCAGCTCGAAATTAAAACTAATTGGCGACTGAGAGAGGTAAAAAGAGGCATCTGGAACCTCCAGTATATCCCGGAAATCAAGGAGAAATACACCGAGCTCTGGAAACAGTGGGATAGGGACCCGTACAACACGCGACCTCCACTTGGCGAAAGCCTGAGGGATGCCGAGAAAAGGATTGAAGATTTTGTGGAGCATCTTAAAAACAATGAAGAGAGCAATTCAGAAATTCTTGTTGTTACTCACCGGCTTCTCATAGTATCATTTATGCGCGTTTTTGATGGGGTGGAGGTTACACGCGACAACTTCTTCGATTTAATGCTCGGAAACGCAGAGTACCACGTAATTGAGGTATAATTTGTTAAAAATCTGTAATACCTACGACACACAATGATTAAGTCCCTGATATGTGTTATTTCATCAAGAGCACTTATTTCTGTCTTTTAAGCCAATCCATAATGGTTTTGCAGAGGAGCTCGCGGTTTTCAAAGAAATGATTTTCGCCTTTAAGAACCACAAAACCGGGGGTTGAGCCATTTCTCTTTAAAAGTTCTTCATAAGGTCTGACATCCTCAGGTGGTACATGCAGGTCATTCGAGCCAGCAATGAGAAGCGTGGGGCCTTTCCATCCTTTTACCAGCGTGTCTGGTTCAAGCAACGCGTGTTCTTTGAACCATCTGGCAGGAAGCTTTCCAATAATTGGTAAGCTCACCATTCCGCTTGCCTTCTCAACTTTTGCAAGGGAGTCCGCAATCACATTTATCCTTTCCCTGATAGAATCTAAACTTGAGGAGTCAATGAATCCCATCCTTACCAACTGCAGAGCGATTACATCTTTTAAGTTTCGGCAGGGTGCAGCAAGGGCTATAACGCCGCTCGCTCCGGCCTTTCGGGCAACGATAAAACTGTACATTCCACCCTCGGAATGCCCGAGGATAAATAAAGGGAGACCCTTGTACTTCTTTCTCAAATATTTTGCAACGTTTATAGCGTCGTATTCGAGATCAGACAACCCTGCTTCTTCGTATTTACCGCTGCTTTTGCCAACCCCACGCTTGTCGTAGCGTGCCGCCGCAAAACCTGCATTAGTGAGACATTGTGCGATATCATCAAATATCCCGAGTTCATGGCGATCGACTCTTCCGGAGCCCGGGATCAAGAGAACTATTCCCACAGGTTTAGACCTGACAGGCAAGTCAACTTCCCCTCTAATTTTTACCCCGTCACTCTTTATGGAAAAATTTTTCCTCTTAAAGTTGAATCTTTTACGAGGCAGGTGATATTCCCCATTTAGTGAAATTTTTACATCTCCTGTCGGCTGGTATACGAAAACCAGTGTATCACCGGAAAAATAGAGATCCTGCTGGATTCTATTGCCAAAGGAAATCCTCCACTTTCTGAGCACTTTTGCCCTACCACAGCAGGAGAGCTCTCCATAGCCAGAGCTCAGCTTCTTAACAGTAAATAGCGATAATGCCTGCGGGACAATGACTACACTGGAGTCCGAGCGTAATTTTCTCGCAAAGGCGTTAAACGTGCTAATCACGTTGTTATCGACAACCATGACATGAGGATCAGAAGTCTCTAAGGTCTCTTCTTTTGCGAATCCACCTGCTGAAAAATTCAGTAAAAATCTCTTCCCCTTTCTCTGGAGCGTTATTTTTTGCATTCCTCGCGAGGTATGGGCCACTAACCTGTAGCTTTTGAGCAATCCCTGGTGCTCTTCAAGTCTTACATCCATTGATATATGTCCCATTCTTCCGAGATTCAACTCCACATGGGACGTAATGGAACTATCGGTGGAGGTGAATTCCTCGACGCCCACCTTTTGATTCTCGATAAAAAATATATACTTTCCACTATCTGGCACTGTCAAAGCTGCGATTAGAGCAAAGATTATAGCGAGCATTTTTACAACCTCCTTTTAAATTTCTCAGATTTTTAAAAAGCCTGTTGTTCTATTAGATATTTTTACAACCATCTAAATAAGTGTCAAGGGGATGGTGAAAACCCATTCAAATTACAGTCAAGTGCGAAATATTTCAGACTTTTATCAAATCCGAAATTTTCGCACCTCATACATGCACATGAAATGAATGAGAAATATGACGGATTCTGAGTTTTAAACTTATCCCTTCCCCATTCTCCCCTAACCCCTCCTTCCCTGAGGGAAGGAGGGGAATTTCTTAGTTTCTCGACAAGGGTTTTGACTTTGCTGGTTTAAGCGAGAATAAGACTCCCTCCCTTCCCTTTGGGAAGGGAGGGTCGGGGTGGAATGGGTGGTGTATTCGAAATTTTGATCCCTTTACCGACTTGTTCCTTGCTGCTCGCAACGAGGTCAAGGAGCATGGCGGTTTAAATTTCATTAAACCTCCTTAAAACCGATTTCCTGGAAGAAGAAATTTCTGAGATGAACACGAAATGAGTCGGTCTTTTTCTTGTTTTAACCCATTCATAGCCGAGTAGAAATATCGAATTGCAGTTTGTATGATTAAGGGGCATTGAGAACTCTTGCGATTACGATTCTAATAGCCATCACCTTTATCTGGGGCTCAACTTTTATAGTTGTAAAAGATGCGATTCAGCACATTCCACCCTTTCTGTTCGTGTCGTTGAGATTTTTTATAGCCTCTTTGCTGCTCCTTCCCTTTCTCCCAGGGGTCAAGTACTCGTCTTTGAAAAAAAGTATTTTGGGGGGATTTCTGGTTGGAACAGCCCTATTCGGAGGCTACATTTTTCAAACCCTGGGGTTAATTTATACAACGGCCACAAAGAGTGCTTTCATTACCTCTCTATCGGTTGTCCTCGTACCTTTCGTTTCCCTGATTCTCTGGAGGAGTAAGCCAGGCATGAGAGAGGTTATCGCGCTTCTTCTCGCCCTCATCGGACTTTATCAATTAATACTTGGTCCCCATTTTCATTTCAACGGAGTGAATAAAGGAGATGTTCTAACTTTTTTCTGTGCTTTATCTTTTGCCATCCATATTTCTCTAACGGGTTTTTATACAAAATCGATAGACCTCACAACTTTTACCTTTTCGCAGTTTCTGTACGTTGGGGTAGTATCTTTAATATTCTCAAAGCTATTTGGTGAACCGGTTATGGGGCTTAGTGGTAACCCCTTACTGGCTCTGCTATTTATAGGAGTTTTTGCGACGGCCTTCGCTTTCGTTGGGCAAACATGGGCACAGAGACATCTCAAGGATGTTCATGCAGCCCTGATCTTTTCCCTCGAGCCTGTATTTGCCACTATTTTTGCCGTAGCCTTTGGTGGAGAAACACTTACTTTTAGCCAGGTTTTTGGTGGGAGCTTGATAATTCTGGGGATTTTAATTTCGGAGATTTAATGGGCCCGCCAGGACTCGAACCTGGAACCCGCTGATTATGAGTCAGCTGCTCTGCCGATTGAGCTACGGGCCCTTTAAAAAGCTTAAATAATATATTACGCACCAGTTTTCTTGTCAAGTGAACGGCGAGCCTGTCTGAAAAATGTTCCTCTAATTATTTGTAGCTACAAGTGAATAGAGCGAGAGGAAAAGTGAGATTCAACATGTTTCTCCAAGCATGACAGGTAGCGAAACTCCCTCCCTTCCCAGAGGGAAGGGAGGGCTGGGGTGGAATGGGGTGAAAAGTGATATCTTGAATTTTAAAGATTTCAAATGGGAATTCCTCTCCCTGAATCTCTCCCACACTTGCTTCGTAAGCAGCGGACGGATATGCGTTTTGAGGTTGCGGGAGAGGTCAATCTATGGGGGTACATTAAACCCTAACTCCGTACAAATTAAGTAATATTTTTCTCAAGGCAATACTGACTCCAAAATTCAAATCTCTCTTTTGCCCTACTTTACAGCTAATTCCCTTCTTCCTTTCCTTACTCCTTGACAAAAATATTCACCTTGCTTTATATTACTTATTAAGTAATATGAGCAAGTATCCTGACTGGGTCACTAAACATAAGAAAAAAGGAACTGCCATCCATAAGATCGGCAATAACTACTACCTCTATGAAGTCACA
>WFZT01000110.1 GCA_015489415.1 Caldifarciminota bacterium
CTTTAAATGAGGTAATCACTACCGGAGATGTCTCCGACTTCATCAAGATCGCAGAGGCGCTTCACGAAAAGAGGATTGCCCAGATTGCAGATGAGATAACAAGGGAGTATGGCAAGATAAAGCTGGTTCTTATTGCAGGTCCATCCTCCTCTGGCAAAACCACCTTTGCCAAGAGACTTGGGGTCCAGCTCAGGGTAAACGAGAAAAATCCCGTGGTCATATCACTGGACAATTATTTCCTTGACCGTGATAAGACCCCGAGGGATGAAAATGGAAATTATGACTTTGATTCCATTGAAGCCCTGGATTTAAAGCTGATAAATGAACACTTACGCGACCTTCTGGCCGGTAAGGAAGTTGCCATCCCAAAATTTGATTTTAAAAAGGGCAAAAGAGTGGGGATTGAGAGGAAACTAAAGCTTGCTAAAGGAGATATCATCGTCATTGAAGGAATACACGGGCTAAATCCGAGGCTCAGTGAGCTTGTTCCAGATGAGGCCAAATTTAGAATCTATGTCAGCGCACTGACCCAGCTGAGTGTGGATGCACACAACAGGATTTCCACCTCGGATACAAGGCTAATAAGGAGGATCGTGAGGGATAAGCTTTTCCGCGGGCATTCCGCACTCGATACCTTGAGAATGTGGCCAAATGTACGAAAAAATGAGGAGAAGCATATATTCCCGTATCAGGAGAATGCCGATGTGATGTTCAACTCATCCCTCGTTTATGAGATGGCAGTCTTAAAGCTCTACGCTGATGCCATGCTTGAGCAGGTAACCCCTGATAATCCTGAATACGCCGATGCAGTGAGGTTGCTCTCCATTCTTTCCCACTTCCTTGGCATAATGCCCACAGAGGTACCCCCAACGTCCATTCTTCGTGAATTTATAGGAGGTAGTAGCTTTAAGTACTGATGGAAAAGGAAAAAGAATTTCTTAACTTTTGTAAGGAACTTATAAAGGAAGCTGACAGCAGGATCAGGGAAAGAGGGTGGGATTATTACGTTCGAAAAAAGGTAAAAGAACTGGTCATCTCCGAAGACCCCAGAGGACAGCTGAAGGTTGAGGCTGAAGTTTCAGGAAAGAAAAACTACTTTGTTATTTTGCGTCCCGACTGGCGGTTGTATTGTAGCTGTCCTTATGCAAAACAGGGGTTTATCTGCAAACACATGGTTGCGACCTGCTACAGTGCAATGGACGAGATAGAGAGGCGGCTCAAAATCAACGGAAAATCTGAAGTGGAATTTATAAAAAACGAACTTGAACCTCAGGAAATAAAAGCTAAAAACGGGACTTTTCCAGCAATTTTCGTTGAGGTACGTCAAATCAGTGATGGTGAATTTGATTCGGAATTGAAAATTGTCGGGGTGAAAGAAACAAAGCACGGAATTGAATTTGCGTCATGGAATCCAGCGGATAAAACCTTTGAGAAGGTATCTCCTGAAAATCGAGGTCTTTTGCTGTTTATAAGAGACAGAAGGTTGGGAGATCCTGTGGGATTGGCTCTGAGGGAGCTCAAAGACTATCCCTACAAGATTTTCCGTTTCAGGTCCAAAGGGGAAATAAAAGATATAGACTTACTGAAAAAACTGGATTTTGAGCCGGAACCTTTTAAAGTCCTCGCGATAAAAGGGCCAGAGGGTGTTACACTTCTACCATATTTACCCACGATTCACGTCAAACCCTATTTTTTCCACGTTTATCCAGATGAGGGTGTATTCAAACTCACCAATCTTTCCATCAATCATAGCGATTTTTACTACAGGCTTTCTAAAGGAATTAAAATTGAAGGTAGTGAGCTGGATGAGGTTAAGAAAATTTTCAAAAGAGCTGGTTTTGAGCTAATTGAGAAAGAAATTCTCCAGAAGATAAAACCCAGACTGGTGATAACCATATTTGATGACAGCATAGGACTTTCAAGACGTTATGTCGGGACGGTTGAGTTTGAGTATGGCAAAACGACTATCAGGCCTGAGAAAAAAATGAAGCTTTTGCATTTAGAGGAAGGTATTGCCCAACGGGATTTAAAATATGAGGAAACCCTCATAAAAAAACTCAGAAAGATTTTAGGTCGACACGGAATATCTTTGAACACCATGGGGATATTTTCACTTTCATCAAGGAACGACTTTATTGATTTTTTAAAATTCATTCTCCCGGAGATTGCCAAACTCGGGGCAATTGTGCTTTATGGTAGGGATAAAAGAAAAATCAAGAC
>WFZT01000111.1 GCA_015489415.1 Caldifarciminota bacterium
GATAATTTTGACTTTACGGAGGTTTTTAACTAATTTCATTTTATAGCCTCCTGTGGTTTATTTCACCCAATGGGTGATGTTAAATAACATGTAAAATTATAAACCACAGGAGGCTTCCTTATTTCCAGATTATTTTATATGAGGATTAGGGACATTAATACATAAATCTATCCCTCAACCGTCAATATGCAGGATGGCTAACGGATATTTTGTGGTTCTAACGCGTGCAAACAGACCTATTGATAAACCTAAAATGAGATTTTACAAAATTGACGACCATGGGAAAATTGTCCATATGTCTATCCTCAAGGGAGGATTTTATTTTGAGGATCCAACTATTTCGAAAAATGAAACAGCCCTTCTCGGGATGTGGGCTACCCTGAATGGAGAGGCGCCATCAAGGGTCGGAATCACTGATTCACATGTGGGACTTGCTATGGTTTCATTGCCCACTGGTGTACTTATCAATAGATTTATCATCCCCTTCGGTGTTTTTGCACGCTCAAATATTATTTACGAGTCCGGCGATACAGTTTTTCTTACTTATAGAGGGAACTATCGGAATTCGCCTTCATATTCAGGAATCTACAAGCTAAAGCTTCCTGATCTTACAGAGATTGGACACACCGAAATTATCGGAAATATTTTCTTCAGTCCAGGAATTATAAACGGAAGATATATTGCAGGAGTTAATGAAAAAGACGGGTATCTCTATTTGATAAATACAAAAAACTTAGAGGTTGAAAAGGTGATAGACTTAAAAAAGTTCGTTATCCCTTTAAATTCACCAAACCCACACGTGAAAAGCAGAAGAATGTCCAGACTCGGCGTAATGGATATCAATGACGATAAGATAGACGACATTGTTGTAATCTACGCAGTTAATGTTTCCCACAAAGACCCAATGTGGAACGCGCTTACTGATTCAAGAGGTATGCTTATAGAATTCTTTTATGTACTTGTTATTCCCGGCCCAGATTACAGCCGAGTATATCCCATATTTTTAGGACAGGTCCCAATAAAAAGTGCAGATTTTATCCCAGCAAAAAAGCTACTTGTAGTTTTTAGAAATAAGCCCGAGAGTAAAATAGAAATTTATAAGCTGTTTTGACAATGGGTGTTATCTTACTCTTACTTATAGCACAGGGACTATTTTTTAGAACAACGCAGATAAGTACTTTCCATCCTCTGGTATATCAATACATTCAGAACGATACAGATTTCGTCGTAACCGAGGATGGGTATATTCTTAAGCTTACGTGGAAAAACAAAGGGAATGAGCTAAGGTTCAATCTCATCGACTCGTCTTACACAGGGATAAAGAACATAAGTTTTGCAAAATTTGAGGGGAATTTTCTCTGGCTATCAGATAACCACAGCACATACATTTATAAGGACAGCCTGAAGAAGGTTTTGAATAATGTTATTATTGACGTCTCCCAGAATGGGAACATAAGTTACCTACTTACGTCTCAAGGGCTTTACATAATCGATACTGAGTCTATTCGTAAAATTTCAAAACCTTTGATTTTTAATGAAAAATTTGCCCCCCACCATATTCCTCCCCGCACGCACAAAGTGCGTGGGCGGAGGAAAGGAGAGGGGAATTTTCGAACAGACTCAACCATCACTGGTATCAGTAAATTTCTAAATTTAAGGGTTTCGTATTTTATCCCTTTCAAAGACTCTGTAATCCTCGCATCCGGAAGAGGTGAATTATGGAAAATTTCTCCCGCGCACTATGAATTATTGTATAAATCACCCGGTTTTAGTATAACTAACTGGAAGGTTGAAAGAAAAAGTTACCCGTTCCTGAAACTACATTTCTGGAGCAGGGGAAATAATGGGACACTTTTATTTCTCGGATTCAATTCACAGATGGATTCATCAAAACTCGTTTATATTAAATCCGACAAAGACTTAAAAACTATAAAATACCCGGGGTTAATCGCGCATATATTGTACTCTAACGGTAATTTCTGGATATTCACGGTGGACTCACAAAAAACATCTCTCAGAATAATACGTGAAAGTGATTTCTCTATCGTGGATTCCTTTAGATATGAGTTATTACCCACTGCGGTTTTAAAAATTTATAAAGACTATTGGATGATTTTTATCTGGGGCGGCCCAACATTTCTATTTAAAGAGAATCATATTAACAAACCTTACAATTTCTGGCCATGGAATTACAGGATGTTTTCTGATCCTTTACAGAAAGACCTTGATGGGGATGGGGACCTGGATTTGATCCTTATTGGAACATCAATATGGAACGCCCCAGCTGAAAGCAGAGCCTGGGCTATAGTGGCATTTGAAAACCAGATACCCGAGTATATTCAAAGGGCCCTCACACTTTATAAGAAAGCCATTGGCCACAACAACTATATAGAAAGCAACAAGGGTCTTCTCGAAATAGACCTTTCACTCGAGACTTTTAATGTCCTTTTACCGGAAAGTTTGCCTTCATTTTTAAAACTCAGAGGGGAAATTTATCACAAGCTTATAATTCGTAACAAATTTATTAGATTCTTCAAGATTTTCATCAGAATTTTGCTTCTTGTCTTTCTCCCAATCGGTGTTGTCCTGCTTTTTTATGCAAGATACAAGATGGCAAAAGACCCTTACAAACCAATACCTTCTGCTTACACAATTTCTATGTTACTATCCCTTGATATCTTTCATAAATTCTCGTCTAAATGGTATCCATTATTGAACAATCCCGAGAATCTAAAAGGCAGACTCGAAGACTTCCACGAGGAGATTTTAAATATTTTGAACATCTTGAATAATCCAAAAATCAAGTATGAGTTTAAAGAAGCGCCAAAAAAGTGGAGAAAATTTTACCGGTCACTTCACTCCAATCTAACGCAACTGGAAATTGTCCTTTACTTATACAGAAAATTTCCGACTCTGGCTAAATTCTGTGAGAAATTCTTTAGATCAAGGGTGAAAAATATCGGAGAACTCAGGAAGCAGTTTAAAGAGATGTCCGAGTCTGCCAAAGTAGAGGTTATTACAGGTGCAATGCTGCCGGCCATTGAGGAAATTCAAAAGAAAATCGCTGATAAACCTATAAAAATTAAGACAGATATTAAAACAGAGCTGCCTTATTTCTATTATCCGGATGAAATTTTAGAACTAAAGTCAGCGTTCCTTATTATCCTGGACAATGCCGTTGAGTCTTTTGAAAATTTTACGCCTCGAGGAGAACCCCATATAATTGTACGTGTACGCTCAAGTGTTTCTGAGCTCAAGATTGAAATTGAAGATAACGGAAAGGGGGTCCCCCTCTCAATACTACCCAAAATCTTTGAGGAGGGATTTTCATATGGAAAACGGGGGGAAGGAAGGGGCACGGGGCTGGCCGTTGCCAAACGCATTATTGAAAAATTTGGTGTAATTGACGTCTTCTCCAAACCCGGGGAAGGCACAAAATTTTTAATAAGGTTGATTTTTGGCAAGAGGGAGGTACAAGATGATACTGGTCTTAGATGATGATGGATTCCATCTAAATGTAGTAAAAGAGGCTTTTCCCCACAAAAAGATTATGCATTTCA
Organism: Caldifarciminota bacterium; assembly: GCA_015489415.1. Classification (GTDB taxonomy): domain Bacteria; phylum Hydrothermota; class Hydrothermia; order B15-G9; family WFZT01; genus WFZT01. The sequence continues at coordinate 3,561 of WFZT01000111.1, forward strand.
CTGATTCAATTGGCTTTCTCAATGCAGTAAAACACAGCAAAAATCTCGAGCTCGCGGTCATTGACCTCTGGATTGAAAGGAATGATATACCACAGGAAAAATTTGTTGGGCAAAATCCAAAAATCGAGGGTATTCTTGTTGCGGAAAGATTACGGAAGATCAACAAAAAAGTTCCAGTTGTGCTTTCCACCAGATTTGCAACTCATGAAATTTTTGTTAGAGCTAAATATCTCAACGTAATTCCAGTGGAAATTCCCGAAGACGCAGCGATTGGGGTAACCAAACTCAGAGAATTGTTCCCGGAACTCGTGGGGAAAAACCTGAGTGATCTTTTTAAGAAATTCAGAGAAGTTGGTTTTGTCACAAACTCTCCAAGGATGCTTGAAGTGCTCGAACAGGCTTATAGATGGAAGGACATAGATGAACCTTTACTCATAACCGGGGAAACAGGTACAGGGAAAGACACACTTGCAAAAGCCATCCACAAATTATCATCAAGGAAAGACAAGCCTTTTATAAATTTCGTGATCAGTGCATACCCAAAAGATAATCTCCACGCGAAGCTTTTCGGGGTAAAAGACAGATCGTTCACAGGAGTAAAGGGCACTCCCGGTGTACTCGAGTCTGTTGGGAAAGGGACGCTGGTATTGAATGAGATTGGCGACTTATCTACAGATGCACAGATTGAACTTCTGCAGGTCATTGAAGAGCGTATCTTTTACAGAATGGCCGATAACACCCCAAAAAAATTTCAGGGTAGATTTATTCTTTTGACACATAAAAATCTTGAACAAATGGTACAATCCGGGGAGTTCCGTAAAGACCTGTATCGCAGGATTATGGGATTTCATATTGAAATTCCTCCTCTTCGGGAGAGAAGAGAAGATATTCCTGAATTGATAGAATATTTCGCGCCTGAGCTAAACTTCACCGGTTCAGCTATTGATTTTTTGATGAACAACTATGATTTCCCCGAGAACGTGGGATCACTTTACAAAATTGTCAAACTTCTACAGTCTCAATTACAGGATAGAAACACTGTAACACTGGACGATGTACTGAAAGTAACATCTCAAACTCATAACCAACCAGATGAAACTTATAAGAACGGTACGGATGATTTAGCAAAACTCGTGCTTAATTATCTCCTGAGCAACGACTTAACCCTTAAAGATTTTGAAAAAATGGTTATAAAAAGGGCCTATGATCGCTTTGGCTATACGTGGCGGAAAGAAACGTGGGGTAAGCTGGGAATTTCAAGGACAACTTTTTATCGCAAAAGGCTGCTTTAAAAGGTATTTTCAGGTTAGCATAATCCAAAATCTGGGATTCACGCTGAGATATTAAACCACATCTTTGAACAAATTAAGTGATATTTTACCAGGGCCTTACCTCAAATTCATTTTCAAAACTCTTTTTCACGCGATTATGCTCAAAAATCCATGAATTTTAGGCGATTTAGAGGAATTCGCCCCTCCCAACCTCCCCCACGCACTTCGTGCGTGGGGGAGGCAGGTGGGAGAGAACATTGTAAACATGCTTACTATATAATCACGTCTGGATAATCAAACCATAATTTGACTATTACTTAAAAAGAGAGGTGGGGATTAAATGGCATCCGTATATAAGGACTCAGGTGTAAAATCTCATATGGTAACCTACTCTATCTGTCAAAAATTCCTTGCAAAAATCATGCTATTATAATTAAAGCCATGGAGAGGTGGATTTTAAATGAGAAGATAGATAAAGTGCTCTTTCGGCTGGCGGTGCCGGCAGTGATTACGAATTTCTCTGAGTTACTACTGAACCTTGGTGATACATTCTGGGTGAGCTTTTTAGGAGACACATCTGTTGCAGCCCTTGGCACCGCAAGTTACATAATCTGGATCATCTTCTCCCTACTTGATATTGTTGAGAGCTCCACCATTTCCCTCGTCTCCCATGAGGTGGGAGCCGGCAAAGTTTCCAGTGCCAATAAGATTTTTACGAGACTCCTCTCCTTTTTCATGATCTTTTTCGTATCACTCATAATTCCCGGCATACTGCTATCAAAAATAGGGCTTGAGGCAACAGGTGTTGAGGAAGCCGTTTTTGAGGGAGCATTTACCTATGTTTTCGTAACATTTCTGTTTCTACCTGTCATGCTCCTCTTCTATGCGCTTGAGGCCGCAACTCAGGCCTTTGGGGATACCAGATCCCCAATGGAGGCAACCTTTATCGTTGTAATTCTCAACCTTTTGATTGACCCTGTACTGGTTTTGCATTTCAAAATGGGACTTGCGGGGCTTGCAATTGCCTCCGGTATTTCACGCATTGCTGGAATCTTTTACATTTATCGTAAGTTCGTGAAAACCGCTGGATTTAGCTCAAAATCTCACAAATTCCCTGACTTTGATTTCCGTCTTGGTGTTAGAGCCTTCAGTATCGGCTTTCCTGTAAGTCTTGGCGGGATCAGCTTCAGCCTCATTTATTTCTACATCGTCAAGATTGTGGCTCGATTTGGAACCCCTGCTGTGGCGGCAATGGCCGTGGGTAACAGAATTGAAGGTATAACCTACCTTTTTGGAGTGGGATATTACACTGCTGTGGCAGCAGTCGTGGGGCAGAGCATTGGAGCACAGAAACCAGAGAGGGCGAAACGGGCGTTAAATCGGGCATTAATTCATAGCGGTTTATTTGGATTAATCATGGGAATCCTGTTTTTCTTCTTTCCTGACATCTTCGGCAGACCTTTTCTTCACGAGCATCAATCACTTTCAATTTTTAAAAGCTACCTGAGGATTAACGCTTTCAACCAGATTGCCATGATATACCACGTGGTGCTTGAGGGGGCGTTTGTGGGCGTGGGATACACGTTACCAAACTTTGTAGTTCCAATCCCCTTCTGGTTTCTCCGGATTCCCCTGTCCATTTATCTTGCCTTTAAAGCTGGAATTGGAGTTAATGGGGTCTGGCTATCAATGCTGATAACACAAACTATTTCTTCTGCCCTGTTATACGTGTGGTGGCGAATTCTTGTGAATCACCATAAAGCTCTGAGACAGGTAAAATCTCCTGGGGCACACCTTTGAAATATCTGGATTCGAGTTTAAACCTGCTAAGGTCTGTAACGATAAGAAGATTCATCCTATCAAGATTGTAAAACTCCCGAATAACCCGATTCACGTCCTCAACTGTTAAATTCTTTATTTCCTCGAGGTCTTTCATGAAGTAGTTGGGATCAAGCCCGAAGAGCACGCTATGAAGCCTCGTTGCCATCACGCTTGTATAGGAGAGGAGTTTACGCGGTAAACTCCCTTCGTAGTATTGCTTGGCCTCTTTTAGCTCTTTATCTGTGATTCCGTTCCTGATAAACTCCTCAAAGACTTCCATTGTCCTGTCAATTGCAGCATTTGTCGTCTCTACACTGGTCTCAAAATTAATGGAAAAGCGTCCGGGAATAATAACATTTTCAAAGGGATATCCGGGGTCAATAAGCGCGTTGATGCTGTAGGTAAACCCACTTTTGCTTCTCACTTCTACCAGCAGACGGGAGGAGAATCCCGCTTCACCGAGTATGTAGTTGGCCACACGGAGCGCGTTGAAATCAGGGGACTTTCGGTCCACTCCAACGTAGCCCATTCTGATGACGCTCTGGCTCACCGGCATGTCCACAAGGGTTACCTGTGAACCCTCATGAGGAGTAAAAGGTGGTATCTCTTCTTTCTTGGCTCTTTTAGTTTTCCATTCCCCGAAAAATTTGTTTAAGAAATCGACCTCATCAAAGTCAGAAACAACAACGAGGAAACTATTATCAGTGGTGTAACAATTTTTATAGAATTTTCTCACATCCCGTGGTCCAATTTTCTTGACGGTCTCGATCTTCCCATCCACATCATGACCCACAGGATGACCGTTGAATAATTTCTGATGGAAAACATATTCTGCTACCTTCGCGGGCTCGCTGAAATCCATGAGGAACCCGTTTATGGTGAGAATTTTTTCCCTCTCTAAATCCGAGGGTCTCAAAGCCGGCTCAAAGACGAGCTTACTTAAAATCTCCAGTGCCCGATCCGGGTCAGCCGAGAGGGATTTAAAAGAAACGCTTGAATAGGAATACGATGTGTTTGAGGAAACGAGGGCCCCTTCCATTTCCAGAGCCTTTGCAACATCAATTTCATTCATCCCTGGGGGCCCATCTTCCAGCAGGTCCGTTGTTATTGAGGCAAGTCCAAGGAGCTCTGGTGGGTCATAGGCTGCACCACACCTTGTGACGAAATTCATCTGAAGTATAGGCAGGTCCTTTTTCCTGACCCCATAGA
>WFZT01000112.1 GCA_015489415.1 Caldifarciminota bacterium
ACGGTTTCCACACTTGGTGGATTAAGAATGAATAGAGTGCCCGCTTCGGAACTTTTCAACATGGAGATACCTTCCTCAATTTCCCTGAAATACCTGACCTCACGGCTGCCCCTCAAAAAATTAATCTCCAGATACTCTGGTCCTGTCAGCTCCTCATCGTATAAAAGTCCAAAGATTCCGTCTTCGGTGATAATCCCGATCGAACGTTTATTGTCCTCTATGAACTTTTTAAGCTCATCAATAATGGCAAATTTCTTTGCATTTCGGGGGATGGGAACTTTCCAGCTTACTGCCCGGTGTGTTGCGAGAATCACCACTCCCGGGTCATAGATAGAGGTCACAGTTACCATCCTATAGGTATACGGCCCTTCGTGCCCATGTTTTTTTCTCATTTCATCCCGATAGAGCAGGGCAGTTTTAAACCTGTGATGACCATCGGCAATTACAAATTTACTATTTCTGAAGCATTCTTCAATGTCCTGTCTCCTCACATACCAGACAGAATGAACCTCACCATCGAGTGTGTATATCTCCGGCTCACCCTCGATAAAACTCTTAAAGTCCCGGCAACTATCGGTAAGAAGGAACACCTGGCCAAAATTAACCTGTGTGGCTCTCAGGAGGTTTAATCTATCTTCAACCACCTTCGGGAACGTCCTTTCGTGGGGGAAAACGTATGATTCCCCATCTTCTGGCAGTCTCAGAATGCCGATCACGTGGGTGCGTTTGTACTTCCTGCCTCCCACCTCAAACTCAACCTGGTAAATGTAGTATCCGGGCTCATGGTCAATTTTCAGCACTCCCTGCTGTATAAATTCTTCATACGTGAGTTTAGCTAATTGGTAATCTCTTCTCTCGAATCCACCGGGCAGAATAATGCGCGCAATATTGTATGGATTTCTGATGTATTTCTCGTACTGTTCAGGGGTTATCTTGTCATAGGGCAGGGAAATTGGGGGAATTCCGTTTTGTGTGGTATTTTTCTTGAATCTTATTCCTTTAAAAGGCTTAAGCATGATAAGAAAGTGGAGCCGGGGGGATTTGAACCCCCGACCTCAGGAGTGCGATTCCTGCGCTCTCCCAACTGAGCTACGGCCCCATGGCGGAGAGGGAGGGATTCGAACCCTCGGAAGGGGTTTTAGCCCCTTCGCACGATTTCCAATCGTGCCCCTTCAGCCAGGCTCGGGCACCTCTCCAGCGGACTTGAATTATACTTTGCCCCTCCAAAAATTTCAATTTTACTCGAGCTTATTCGTAAAATTTCAAGACCTTTAATTTTTAATGAAAATTTGCCTCTACTTCTTATTCCTTTCCCACGCACAAAGTGCGTGGGAAAGGATAGGGGGAATTACCAAACAAACCCAATTCAAATCAAATTTTCCCCAGTATTACCCCCATTTTCCCGACAAAATAACGGTTTTTTAGTGTGTTCCTTCTTCCCAGCTTGTTAGATAGTACTTTTGCTCCTCGGTAAGTTTATCAATCTCAATTTCCATGGAATGGAGCTTCAGGCTTGCAATCTCTCTGTCAATCTCATCGGGTAAGGTATAAACCTTTTTCTCGAGCCTGTTCCGGTTTTCCTTTATATACTTCACTGCGCGCGCCTGATTGGAGAATGACATGTCCATGACCGTTGGGGGATGCCCCTCTGCAGAGGCGAGATTTACCAGCCTGCCCTCTGCCAGCAGATAAATCCTCTTTCCATCTGGTAAAGTGTACTTTTTCACATTGGGCCTTACATCCTCAATCGAAACGGCCATCTTTCTCAAGCCAGCGACATTGATTTCGACATCAAAGTGGCCGGAATTTGCAAGAATTGCCCCATCTTTCATCTTCTCAATGTGAGATAGGTCAATGACATTCTTATCCCCTGTTACTGTCACAAAGAAATCACCAATCTCTGCCGCTTTTTCCATAGGCATGACCTCAAAGCCATCCATGACTGCCTCAAGTGCTCTCACTGGATCAACCTCTGTGACAACTACCCTCGCCCCCATCCCTTTCGCGCGCATTGCAAGGCCTCTCCCGCACCATCCATAGCCGGCCACCACAAAAATTGAGCCAGCGATCAGTAAATTGGTGGCCCTCAATATGCCATCTATGGTTGATTGACCTGTTCCATACCTATTGTCAAATAGGTACTTTGTCTTTGAGTCATTTACTGCAATTATTGGGTACTGGAGAACACCGTCCTTTTCCATTGCACGGAATCTGATAACACCTGTGGTCGTCTCTTCCGTCCCACCCCAGACTTTTCGTGCAAGCTCCGGAAGTTTGCTATGTAGATATGCTGTGAGGTCACCCCCATCGTCCAGGGTGACAACGGGTTCAATCTCAAGGACGTTTTTGATATTTTCGTAATATTCATCGGCCGAATCACCGTGCACGGCAAAGACTTCGATGCCATAATCTTTGACAAGTGACGCAGCAACATCATCTTTTGTGCTCAGGGGATTTGAAGCCGAGAGCCTCACATGGGCACCAGCCGCTTTGAGCGTAATCATCAGTGCAGCCGTCTCTGGTGTCACATGAAGACAGGCCCCGATATTCATGCCTTCAAAGGGCTTTTCCTTCTCGTATTCCTCTCTAATTTTTGCAAGAACAGGCATGTGGTCCATTGCCCACTCGATCTTCTTTTTCCCAGATTCGTTTAAAGACAAATCTTTAACCCTGTATTTCATTCGTGACCTCCATTTTTTGCAAATTATAAAGCAGTTTGACAGCACGCGTCATGAATAATATAAGTAATGCTATGGACGAGTATCTTCTCATAATAGCCCAGTACTCGCTCCACCCCTTCAAGCTCAGTGAAAATG
>WFZT01000113.1 GCA_015489415.1 Caldifarciminota bacterium
CCACAAACAGGACAGGTTTTCTTAACCATGTAGCTTTCGATTTCATTTTTTACCCAGTCTGATTCAGTACTTTTGTATCTTCTCCAGAGATGTGGGATTACACCCTCGTAGAAGTAATAATCGGACTCAAAATTGTCTGAATTCAGCGAATATTCCCTTGGGTCTTCAGTGCCATAGAGGATGACGTTTCTTAGTTCTTCAGGTAGTTCTTTCCAGGGAGTGCGTTCGAGGTCCACCTTGTAGATTGCAGCGAGCCGATCGAGTTTGTTTTCAATAAACGGGTTTGGCACTCCCCACGGTCTGATTGCCCCTTCGTAGATGGTCAGGTCGGGGTTTGTGATGAGAAGTCCGGGGTCAATTTCCATTTTCACACCCAATCCATTGCATGCCGGGCATGCCCCGTAAGGGGAGTTGAATGAAAATAGCCTCGGCTCAGGCTCTGGCATAGAAAATCCGCAAATGGGACACATTAGCTTTTCGCTGAAAATTTCCTCTTTTCCATCTTCATAAACTATGGTTACAAGCCCATCTGCAACCTTCAGGGCCTGCTCAATAGAGTCTGCAACCCTGGACCTGATACCCTCTTTTAGCTTGATTCGGTCAACAATAATCTCGATGGTGTGGTTTTTGTATTTCTCTAACTCCGGGGCCTCCTCGATTCGATAGATTTTTCCGTCAACACGAACCCTGACAAATCCGAGTTTTCTAATTCTTTCGAAGAGGTCTTTAAATTCACCCTTTCTACCCCTGACCATGGGGGCAAGAATCTGGATTTTCTCTCCTGAAGGGTGCTTCAGCACTACATCCACAATTTCATCAACGGTCTGGGATTTTAGAGGAATGTCGTGCTCAGGGCAGTGGGGAATTCCTATACGGGCAAAAAGAAGTCGCAGATAGTCGTATATCTCGGTGACTGTTGAAACAGTTGAACGCGGGTTTTTTGAGGCTTTGCGGGGCTCGATGGCGATAGCAGGTGAGAGCCCCTCGATAAAATCCACATCTGGCTTTTCCATCAGTCCAAGGAACTGTCTTGCGTAGGCAGAGAGGGATTCGACATAGCGTCTCTGTCCTTCCGCGTATAGTGTATCAAAGGCAAGTGAGGATTTACCGGAGCCCGAGAGACCGGTTATGACCACAAACTTATCCCTCGGAATCTCCACGTTGATATTCTTGAGGTTATGAACTCGTGCTCCGCGGACAACGATTTTCTCAGCTGGCATAGGGGGATTATTTTATGGAATTTTTCACAACACACAACCCTTGAGGGTGAATAGAATAGTGAGGTCTTGCAAAATTTCCTTGCCCACGTAGGAAGGGGAAATCTTCAAGTTACCTTGACAATTTTTAACCAAATGGTAGCATATAACATTGATTATCTATTTTTGGAGGTGTAAAAATGGATATAAAGGTAAAAGATTTAACAGTGGAGGAGTTGAAATCTTTGATATCAGATACCATCAAAGAGAGTCTTGAAGACATAGTTGAAGATATATTGGCACTTTCGAGCGAAGAATATATACATTCAATTGAAGAGGCACGGCTTGATTACAAAGAGGGAAGAACAAAATCTCTTGAGGAAATAACTGATGCCTCCTAAGATAGGAACATACAGATTCAGAATAGGGGATTATAGAGTCATTTTTGACATTTATGGCGAGGATATAGTTATCTTGCGAATTGGGCATAGGAGGAGTATTTACAAATAGCAAAAAGTCCCATCCCAGGTTTTCCATTCATACTACCTCCCTTAGCATTATTTTGAAAATAAGGAAAAATTATGCCAGAGATTTTGACTCGATTTCAGGCATGTGTATAATTTAAGTATGAAAACGCATGGTGAAATTAAGAGAATAAAGATGGTTTATAAGGAGTGGGTGGAAGTTCCAGAGCCATTCAGAAAGTTTGTCTGGGATGCCCTGGACGGAAAGGCACCTCTCGAGAGTATTATTCTAAAGGTACTTACTTATGGTAAATTTGAGGATATTAAAAGGCTCTATCGCATGTATCCAGAAGAAACTTACAGCGTGGTCAGTCGCTATCCTGACATAAAAAGAGGGGTTAGATACTGGATCAAAAGGTGGCAAAAAAACGGAGAAAATGCTCAATCTGGCACGTGAAGTACAGAAGCACTTTCGGTATTTTTATCTCGCTGGTGGAACAGCAATCATGTTTAGATACAACCATCGCAAAAGCGATGATCTTGATTTTCTAACATCTCGAGTTTTTAGTGCTGATCAATCATAGTCACAAATGAAATATCCCGTGCGGAAAACAAAAAGTAAGTCCGAAAAATGACTTCCATTTCGCTTCAGCTTTCCCTTCCCAGCGGAGAGAAATGCGGTTCTTAGCAAGGCAGAGATGAAGCCTTTACCAGAAATCCAAGAGTACTCCCTTATTTCCCTGGAAGGAAGGGCTATGAAAAATTTGGAAAATTGCATAATTCAAAATGCTTTACACTAACCCCTCCCCCACAAGCGAAGCTTGTGGGGGAGGGCGTGGGAGGGGGCATTCCGCTTAAAAATCTTTAAATTCAAGATGAAGACCCTCACCCCTGCCCTCTCCCACTTCGTGGGAGAGGGGGCGATATTATTGACCTTTGCATTAACAAAGACACGAGAGTATAATCTACCTATGAGACCTAAAGGAAGTGCTGAAGCTTTGGAAATGCGTCGGCTAATCGCCGCACGCCTACTCCAACAAGGCAGAGGTATCCGTGAGGTAGCTCGTATGGTTGGAG
>WFZT01000114.1 GCA_015489415.1 Caldifarciminota bacterium
CAGGATGAGCCTCAAGCCTCATGGTCCCTCTATATCTCCCACTTCTGTAAATCAACCGACCGAGTAAATTTAGCCTGCCGGCATAGAAATCCCCTTCCCCTGCAAATTCTGCAAAGTAGTCCCGTCCATCAGGAGTCTCATTTGCCATAATTCCATTTGAAAATCTAACGTGCTCTGACCTGAAATCATACCCGGCTCTGTAAATTATGGAAAAACCTGCATGTGATAAAATATTGTGGTAACCCGCATAAAGCCCCAGAGCAGAGCCTTTGATGTAAGGAAGGTCAAACTTCAGCAAGATATCCCTTGCCCCCTCCTCAATTTGTGAGTATTGCAGCGAGAAGAGTCCAGGTCTGCCAAATAAGTTTTTTAAGGTAAAATCCGAAAAACCCACTAATTTCCTATTTGCAACGGATAGGCTCATTAAAAATTTCCCAGGACTATCAACTTTTTTGACCCGAGCAACAAGAATTATGCCGTTCTCCCCCTTTCTAAATTCAATCCCCCGAAATTTTAGAAATCCAACAGAGTTGATCCTTGAGCTTATTGTTTTAAGCACATCTGTTCGGAAAATTTTCCCCTTTAGTGCCGGTAAAATCTGCTTTGCTCCTCGGTACTTTTGTGGTTCAATTTCAATTCCCTCAAGCCGAGCGAGTGGGCCTTCCTTTATCGCAATATGTACAGAATCTCCTGATCTCATGATCCTCACCCTGGCAAAAGGGAACCCGTAGTCAAGGTAAAGATTAAGTATGTCTTCCGCTATTTCCCGGTCAGTGGAATCATGGGCAATTCTTTGAATTATGAGCGAATCGGAGACAACTCTATTCCCATTGATTGAATAGGTTTGCGAGATTATGAGAATCAATAGCAAATTCCACATATATTCAATTGTGAAATCATACAATTTAGTCCGTGAAATTTCACCTTTCGTGGTTTAAAATTAGAAAAACTGTTACTACCGGAGGTTAGAGACAATGAAACGTGAAATTGTTGCAATGGATGGCAACGAAGCTACAGCGTATGTAGCCTATCACATCAATGAAATTATTACGATTTACCCCATCACCCCATCATCCCCAATGGGTGAGCACGCAGATGCGTGGTCTGCTGAAGGCAGGCCCAATATCTGGGGTACGGTACCTCGTGTGACTGAGATGCAGAGTGAAGGTGGCGCTTCCGGTGCAGTACACGGCTCTCTTCAGAGAGGTGCCCTCACCACCACTTTTACCGCTTCACAGGGACTCCTATTAATGATTCCAAATATGTTTAAAATAGCCGGCGAGCTAAATTCCACAGTATTCCATATCGCCGCAAGGGTAGTTGCAACGCACGCCTTGAGTATCTTTGGAGAGCACTCCGACGTTATGGCAACAAGACAGACAGGATTCGCTATCATGCCTTCAGGCTCTGTTCAGGAGGCAATGGACTTTGCACTCATCGCCCAGGCAGCAACTCTGGAATCAAGAGTCCCATTCTTACACTTCTTTGATGGCTTTAGAACTTCCCACGAGATTTCTAAGATTGAGAAATTGTCCCTCGATGACATGAGGGCAATGATTGATGATGACCTTGTCCGCGCCCACAGGGCAAGGGCATTAAATCCTGATAATCCATTCATTAGAGGAACTTCCCACAATCCTGATACTTATTTCCAGGCCCGCGAGGCTGTCAATCCTTACTATCTAAAGACACCAGAAATCGTTCAGAAAGTAATGAACAAATTTGCTGAGATCGTGGGGCGTCAGTACTACCTCTTCCAGTATGAAGGGCCAGAAGATGCCGAAAGAGTGATTGTTATAATGGCTTCAGGTGCCGAAACTGTTCATGAGACTGTTGAATATCTTGCTAACAAAGGCGAAAAGGTTGGAGTCATCAAGGTCAGACTTTACCGCCCATTCTCAGTAAAAGATTTCATAAAGGCGCTTCCACCTACAGTTCACACAATTGCCGCATTAGACCGGACAAAGGAACCAGGTTCCATTGGTGAGCCTCTTTATGAAGATGTGGTCAACGCCATACAGCTTGCTTACCAGGAAGGATTTGCCCACTTCAAAGAGAAACCCAGAGTAATCGGCGGCAGATACGGTCTCTCCTCCAAAGAGTTCACCCCTGCAATGGTCAAGGGAATTTTCGACGAGATGAAGAAAGACAATCCCAAGAACCACTTTACCGTTGGAATTTACGATGACGTTACCAACACAAGCATCGAATACGACCCCAATTTCATAATCGAGCCCCCGACAAGAACAAGGGCTGTCTTCTTCGGCCTTGGCTCTGACGGAACAGTTAGTGCAAGTAAAAATACAATCAAAATTATTGGACTCGAAACTGACAACTATGCTCAAGGTTACTTTGTATATGACTCAAGAAAAGCTGGCTCTCTCACAGTTTCCCACCTGAGATTTGGACCTGACCCGATTAAGTCACCCTATCTCATTAATAAGGCGAGTTATGTGGGAATCCACCAGTTCCCATTTCTCGAAAGAATTCACATGCTTGACAGGGCGGAAGAAGGTGCAACTGTCCTCATTAATAGCCCATATGGCCCGGATGAGGTCTGGGATAAACTTCCGGCAGAGGTTCAGAAGCAGATCATTGACAAAAAACTCAAGCTCTATG
>WFZT01000115.1 GCA_015489415.1 Caldifarciminota bacterium
ACCCCAGGTGGAGGGACCAATCTTCCTACCGGGGTCAAGCCCCAAGGAGGGGAAAGATCTAAAAACCACTCATTCCACCTCCTCTAAAGTTTTTCTCTATATTGTGGGTGATAACCATAATAAATAACAACAAACATTATAGGAGGAGGGGTTAGGGGAGAATGGGGGAAATCGAAATTTTGTTGACCATTCCCCATTCCACCCCGGCCCTCCCTTCCCCAGGGGAAGGGAGGGCGGAAAATCCTGAACTGCTGGTTTTTGGAAGGAGCACATTTCTACACGCATTAAATATGTGGGATTAGCAAGGTGAAACGTTTCATAATACGCTTGCAGATTTGTTGAATGTTCACAGAAACTTGAGTTATCCTTTGAACATGAGCTATTTGAAGGACAGAGTTATAGTGATTGATCCAGGTCACGGTGGTGACGCTACAGGGGCCATAGGTCCCACAGGATTAATGGAAAAGGATGTAAATCTGAAAGTTGCCTTTTCCCTGAGAGATTTATTGAAACCAACCGGTGCAAAGGTTGTTCTTACCCGTGATGACGACTACGACATCCCCCTTGGAGACAGGGTAGAGATTGCAGAAGAAAACGGGGCAGATATCTTTTTATCCATCCATCATAATGCGAACTCTGCGAGGGACACGAGCATAAACAGGACAGAGATTTACTGCAAGTATGAATTTGCCTCTCCATCCTTTGATTTTGCCTATATTTTGATGAGGAAATTTAAGGAGAAATTTGGCCTTCCTGTAATTCCACCACTCCCTGCAATGTACAGGGTGTTAAAGAATCCCACTCCCGTTGCCGTTTTAGGTGAGGCCTCATACATAATCAATCCAGAGGAGGAAGAGAGGCTTAAAACCGAAGAATACCAGAGGTTAGAAGCCTATATTTATTACGAGGCCCTATTGGAGTATGCCTCCCGTGGATTCCCGCATGTTGAGGATTTGAGGATTGAGAAGAATAAGAATATCTATGCCGTTTTGAAGAGCGATTTTACAGTTGACCTTGATACAGTTGATTTAAACCTCGATGGTGAGTCCCTGGAGTTTGATGTTTCACGTGAAACAGGCTTACTCACAGCTGTGCTTCCTGAGGATATTTCAAACGGAGAGCATGTTCTGACGTTGAGTTTCAGAAACATAAAGGGCAACATTTCTCCGCGGGCAGAAAAGAGGTTTAAGATTCAGCGTCCCGTCTCGTCATTTTCAATCACCACATTCCCTGAGAAGACTGATGGGCTTGCCCTCGTCACATTCTCGTTCTTTGATGCCCTCGGTATCCCTGTAGCTCCGGGAACAAGGGTCTATATCAAGCTCAAGGATGGAAGGGTTTTGTATGATGAAAAATTTGTAGGAGAGGATGGCAAGCTCCGTGTGGTTGTCGATCTCAAGCACCCGGAGATTTATATCTACTCGGAGAACTTTGAGGGAAGGGGGATGGTGATTCTCTCGAGAAAGGATGAAATTGTGGTGATGCGGGTGGAGGATGAGCTCACAGGGGAGCCTGTTGAAGGTGTTCGTGTGGAGCTCAAGGATGGAAAGGTGGAGTATTCTGGTTTCGGTGGATACGTGTTTCTTAAAAGGGAGATGCTGAGGAAGCTCCCCATGAGGCTTTCAAGAGAGGGATATTACGACAAAAAGATTCAGAGTTTTAAAGACACGGTCAAAATTAAGCCCAAATTCGGTGGAGTGCTCATTGGAAAGAAAATCATCATCGATCCCCAGTACGGTGGGTTTGAAAAGGGCCTTGTTAAATCACCCTACCACGAATCCCTGATCAACCTTAAATTTGCCTATGATTTGAAGAGAATGCTTGAGCTCGGTGGGGCAGAGGTGCTTCTTACGCGTTACGATGACGAAACCACTATAAACGAGGTGGAGCGGGTCAAATACATTATGGATGAGGCACCGGATTTGCTGATCTCTGTTGCCCACCACAATCCGTATCTGGTCGATGAAGGTGGGGCATTCCATTACTACAGGGACCAGGTTAGCAGGGAGTTGGCTATGCGGGCTGTGAAATATCTAAAGGAGGTCCTCGGCCTTGAAAAGGTGAAGCTGGCAGACTGGTCTTCTTATCTCATGATACATCCTAAGCCTCCGAGGATTTACGTTATCCCCAGAAATCTCAAGCAGTTTGAGGTAAAAAATCTGATGGACCTCAAAAAAGAGGCCCTTGCAGTGTTCCTTGCAATTCTCGATTTCCTCGGATTTAAGAAGTTCAGAATCAAGCATGGCACTGCCGAGAAGGACGGGGAGATTCTGGCAAATTACCCGGTGGCATCAAATACGGGGATCAGGACATTCTCCGATGAGAATGGCAGGTACGTGATAGCCCTCTTTGAGGGTGAGAAGAGCCCCTTTGAAAATGGATGACCTTTTGTTTCGCGTAGCGCTTTTTATGGTGAAGGGGGTGGGGCCCTCGAGGTATAGATTGCTTATTAATAGATTTGGCTCACCTCAAAACGTATTCGATGCATCCCTTTCTGAGCTCTCAGAGCTCGTCACTCAGAGGGTGGCAAAGGGCATAAAAGGATTCGACATCGGAAAAGCAGAAGGTGTATTGCGAAGGACCGAAGAAATAGGAGCTCAAATCATTGCCCTTGATTCCCCTGAGTATCCCGAGAGATTGAAGCCCTATTCCTATTCCCCACCTCTTTTATGGGTAAAGGGGGATTTGTCCTGCCTTAATGGGCTTACCATTGGGATAGTCGGCACCCGCAGGCCTGATTCCTACGGGATTAGGGCCACAAAGAAGATCACATCGGCACTGGTGGATTCTGGCTTTACCGTAGTTTCTGGTGGAGCTGTGGGTATTGATACAGTGGCTCATCGAACTGCCCTCGAGCATAATGGCAAAACTGTTGCCGTTCTGGGCTCTGGTCTTGATGTCCCATATCCGTGGCACAATCGGGAGCTTTTCTCAAAAATTTCGGAATCCGGTGCACTGGTATCTGAATTTCCACCAGGCACCAAGCCCAATGCCGAAAATTTCCCAAAGCGAAATAGGATAATAAGTGCCCTCTCTGACGGACTGGTTGTGATCGAAGCAGGCAGGACCTCAGGGGCCCTTCTCACAGCCCGCTGGGCACTTGAGCAGGGAAAGGAAATATTCTCTTTACCCGGTCCCTTTGATTCTGAAAAGTCCATCGGAACCAACAGGCTTATTAAAGAGGGTGCAAAGCCCATTACAGAGATTCAAGATATCCTTGAAGAATTCGGTCTTGTGGAGGAGAAAAAGCACGAGGAGATATCCCTCTCAGGCAGGGAAAAAGAAGTCTTTGATGCTCTTGGCTACGAGCCTATTCACATAGATAAACTTACAGAAAAGACAGGCATGGAGGTTACAGAAGTCCTTGGGATTCTTCTGGGGCTCGAATTAAAGGGTCTTGTGACCCAGATACCGGGTAAATACTTTGTAAAAGCCGTATGAAGAGAATTGTACTCATTGGGTCAGTTGTAATAGATGAGGTGCACACCTTTGAAGGTGAGGTCTATACATCCTTTGGTGGCATTACATACACCCTGATTGCCCTTGCAAAGCTTTTGCCGGACCACGAAATAGTCCCTGTCACCTACATTGGTGAATCTGATTACGACAGATTTGTTGATTTCTTCAAGGGATTTTCAAACATAAATTTTGAAGGTGTGAAACTGGCCCCGGCCTCAAATGAAAATATCCTTGTCTATCAATCTAAGGAGGAGCGAATTGAGAGGTTTAAATTCAGAACACTTCCCATCAAAATTACCGATGTTTATCCATTTTTAGATGCTGAAGCCGTGTATGTCAACTATATCAAAAATGACGATTTCTCCCTTGCGGATTTAAGGTCCCTTTCCAGCGCATTTAGGGAGGGCATCATTTACATAGATATTCACAGCCTTATCAGAAAGGTGGATGAGGACGGCTTCTTTGTCCCATATTACTATCAGGGCTGGCAGGCACTCGTTGGATATGCAGATTACCTTCAACTAAACGAAGAGGAGGCCCGATTTTTCACCGGATTTAACTTCAGAAATGACGAGGAGCTAAAGACTCTCGTGCTTGTTATTCTTCTTAACGGCCCCAGAGGGGTGAGCGTCACGCTTGGCAGCAGGGGTGTGATTGTGGGATTCAGAGATAGTCACGGGGCATTTGTTGAGAGTGTGGAAGCTCTCCGGGTTGAAGTAAAGGACCCCACGGGATGTGGAGACGTGTATGGTGCAGCTTTTCTGAAATCTATACTTGAGGGGAAAAGCCCTGTGGAGGCTGCTAAATTTGCAGTCGAAATAGCCTCAAAAAAGAGCACCATGAGCCTTGAAGAATTCCGTGATTTTCCAATAAACTAATGTTATGAGACGCGCAAGTCTTATACTTTCCATATTTTTCATGGTTGTTGCCTGTCAGACGGTTCCCTACACCCACAGAAAGGCCCTGATGCTGATTCCACCCTCTATTGAATTGCAGCTCGGTTTAAACGCATACCAGGAGATTCTACACAAATCAAGACTCTCGCATAATCCCCGTTATGTTTCCATGGTGAGGAGGGTTGGTAGGAGAATTGCAAGGGCCGCTCATAGACCCGATTACAAATGGGAGTTCAACGTAATAAAAAACGACAAGGTTATAAACGCCTTCTGTCTTCCCGGAGGGAAGATTGCAGTCTATACTGGATTGATGAAACTCGTCTCCAGTGATGCAGAGCTTGCAACGGTAATGGGTCACGAAGTGGGCCATGCCATTGCCCGTCACGGTGCCGAAAGGATGTCCCAGCTTCTTTTAGTTGAGCTTGGAGGCATCGCCATTCAGGAGGCATTGAAGAAAAAGCCTCGAAAGACTCTTCAGCTCGCTATGATTGCCTACGGAGTGGGGACAACCCTCGGAATTCTGCTACCGTATTCGAGGCTTCAGGAGTACGAGGCAGACCGCATAGGCCTGATACTCATGGCAAAGGCAGGATACGATCCCCACGCGGCTCTCAGCTTCTGGAACAAAATGTATAAGAAATTCAGGGGGAAGGAGCCTCCAGAATTTTTATCCACACATCCACTTACAAAACACCGCATCGCACGAATTAAAAAGCTCATACCTGAGGCAATGAGATATTACAGACACTGAGCGCAAGGTAAATGAAAGGGCCTGTTCCCAGGTTTAAACTTTAGTAAAAACGGAGTGTACTGGAATGTCTAAAGTCGAAGAAATTGCCCTTAAGAATAGCAAATTTGATAGCTTGATGTATCCACCCACCGAGAAGATGGGATTGATTGTGGTCAACAACTTCCCTGAACTTGGTAAATTGACCGCTCTGAGGTTTATCGAGTGGGTTCAGCAAAATCCCGAGGGAGTCATTTCACTTCCCACGGGTAAAACACCGGAGTACTTTATCAAATGGGTGAATCACTATCTTCATACATGGAATACCCGTGAAACTTCCATGGACCTTGCCCAAAATGGAATAGACGTATCGAAAAGGCCCGATCTCCGCGGTCTGCATTTTGTCCAGATTGACGAATTCTATCCCATTTATCCCACATGGGAGAACAGTTTTTATTACTACGTTAAAAAGTTTTACATCGATGGATTTGGACTCGACCCAGAAAAAGCCCAGCTCATTGACGCCACTAAGATTGGCATTCCGAAAGGCAAAACCCTCGAGGATATCTGGCCTGGATATAGGGTGGACCTTTCCCTGAGGTACAGGCAACCCTCATCAAAGCTTGAGAGGTTGCAAAAGCAGGTTCTTGAGGCAGTTGATCAGTGGTGTGAGGAGTACGAGGAGAAAATCAGAGAAAAGGGAGGCATTGGATTTTTCCTGGGAGGAATCGGGCCCGATGGACATATTGCCTTCAACGTCAGAGGTTCAGACCATTATTC
>WFZT01000116.1 GCA_015489415.1 Caldifarciminota bacterium
GCCGCGCGAAGCGCGGCCCCCCCTAACTAAAATTTAAAAATTCCTCTCTTTCTCCGTAAGCTCAAATATCCTCTTCATCAATTCTTTATATGCGTCTGTCAGTTTTACATCTCTTCTCGCCATCACCCGCTCTGCCGTTTCAACTGCTTTCTCAAATTTATATGTAACGAATCCTGCACTGCCGCCCCAGGCGTAGGATGGCACGAACTTGGGTGGGAAGTCGCCACCAAAGATGTTTGCCGAGAAGCCAACCACAGTGCCTGTATTGAACATGGTGTTGATTCCGCTCTTTGAGTGGTCACCCATCATGAGCCCCACAAACATCTCGCCGGTGTCAACCCATTCGCCATCGATGAAAACTCTGACGTGGGAATAGTTATTTTTGAGGTCACTGTTGTTTGTATCTGCCCCGAGGTTGACCCACTGTCCGAGATAGGCGTGTCCAAGGAATCCGTCATGCTGTTTGTTTGAATAACTGTGAATTATGCTTTCCTCTACCTCACCACCCACTTTGCAAACTGGCCCAATGGAAGTTCCTTCATAAATTTTTGCGCCTACCTTTATCTTTGTTTTGCGACCGATGTAGACAGGGCCAATCAGGGTAGCATTTGGCATTATGGTGGCATCCTCTTCAATAATCACTGGACCGTCAGATGCGTCTATAACCACTCCGGGATAGACCTTAGCACCTTCTTCGATCACCACGTTCTCAGGATTCACAATGTGCGCGCCATCGAAGACCTTCCCTCTTATGCCTTTCTCGAAAAACCGGGCATCCTTGACGATCTCACCAGAATTCAGATGGACGAGCTGGTAAATATATGTAAAGACCGTTGCGTCCTTGACCTCTATTTTTTTTAGGTCTTCGCAACCGATGAACTCCCCGGCCTCGTCAAAATACTTCGCAACCTCATCTGTTCTGCACGCGATGAATTCATCACCCATGTAGAGCGACTGCCCCTTTTCAAGTGCGCCTATGCGTTCAACTACCCCTCTGTCGGGTAGCAGCCGGGAATTCACGAGTGTTAGGTCACCAGAATAATCGTTTATCTTATAGCCCTCGAAATTTTCCTGAACCACGTTCTTGAGATAATTTCTCACGAAAAGATTCGTGAGTTTTTCACCAAGGAGTTTTTCGTACTTCTCCCTTATGGTGAAAACCCCCACCCTGAGGTCCCAGACGGGACGGCTCAGGGCATGGGGGTAAAGTTTCCTCCATTTTTTATCCTCTATTAACGCTATCATCGTATTCGTACTCCCTTTCAAGTAAAGAAGCGGCCTCCTCGTCCAGTACGAGGATTGCCTTGGGGTGTAGCTGCATTATAGATGCTGGAACCATAGCGGTGATTGGACCTTCAACGGTCTTCTTAACCGCTTCAGCCTTATTCTTGCCAGACGCGAGGAGCAGTAGGGTCCTTGCCTCCATAATTGTTCCCACACCCATTGTTATTGCCTGGCGTGGAACCTTGTTGATATCTCCATCAAAGAACCTTGCGTTATCTTCGATAGTCTCCCTTGCGAGAGTCTTGATGCGTGTTCTTGAACCGAGGGATGAGCCAGGCTCGTTAAATCCAATGTGGCCATCCCTGCCAATTCCAAGGATCTGGAGGTCAATGCCTCCGAATTTTTTGATTCTCTCCTCGTACCACTGGCAGTACGCCTCCACATCAGGCACAGTACCATCAGGGATGTGAACATTTGATGGGTTCACATTTATGTGTTTGAAGAGATTTTCCCACATGAATGTATGGTAGCTTTCCGGGTGGTCCTTTGGGAGTCCGATGTACTCGTCCAGGTTGAATGTCACAATCTTAGAGAAATCAATCCCCTCCTCCTTGTGCATGCGAATGAGCTCTTTATACAGGCCAATTGGTGTGGAGCCTGTTGCGAATCCGATGACAGCATCAGGTTTCTTTTCGATGAGTTCCCTCACGAATTTTGCCGCCCTCCTTGACATTGCGTCGTAGTCTTTCGTGATGATCACTCTCATGGTTCTACCTCCGGTTTTTTTATAATATTTTATCGAAAGTTTCGAATCATCAAATG
>WFZT01000117.1 GCA_015489415.1 Caldifarciminota bacterium
AAGGTATAAGGAGGGGAGAAGAGATGGCGATGAGAAGGATGGAGATGGCGGGGGTGGAGAAGAGGGCACAGCGTCCAACGGAAAGTAGTGAAACAGATGTAAACATATTTTAGGCAGGCAGAAAGAGGAAAAAATTCAGATTTTGTCCAGCAGTTTAGCAGTTTAAAAGGGGGGTAATATTGTCAAAAATCACAAAGGCAATGGAAAGCAGTGGTAAAAATATTTTACGATATCAGTAATATCAGATTTTATGACACTGTTATTATCAATCTTGACAAATATTATTGTTATCTTCCCGGAGGGAAGGAGGGAAATTTACATAATTGAACACGCTCAGAAGACTCTTAATATCCGCGTTGGTTGATTTCGGCAGAATATTCGAGTATCTTCAGTGCCCTCCTGTAATGAATCCTCTCTATCATCTTACCATCGAGGGTGGTCACTCCCCTACCCTGCTTCAGAGCCTTTTCAAAGACCTCCTTCACCCTCTTTGCCCATTCAACTTCCTCCCCTCGAGGACTGAAGACCTCATTAATTACATCAAGCTGTGCAGGATGAATTGCCGTCTTGCCATCAAAACCCATAATCTTTGCAAATTCGGCCTGCTTCCTCAGGGCTTCCTCGTCCCTGAGATCAAAGGCCGGTGTATCTAAAACAAAGAGGTTACGGGCATGAGCAACTGTAACAACAGCGGACATGAAATAAATCATTTCGTTTCTGAACCTTGTGAGTGTCATATTGAGCTCACCAGTAAGGTCTGCTGCCCCAAAGAAAAATCCAATTAGCCTCCGACATCTCGAAATATTGTTAAGGTTTAAAATAGCCTGCGGGGTCTCTATCATGGAAACAAGGGGTATGTCACCAGTTATCTCAGCCACCACCTCTAAATCCCTTAAATCTTTAACCTTGGGTACCACAACGGCATCGGGTTTTATTGACCTCACAACCTCGGCGTCTCTCCTTCCCCAAATTGTTTCAAATGCATTGATCCTCACAAATACAGATTTGTAGCCAAAATCGAGCTCCCCCAAAAACCTCTCGAGTCTCTCTCTTGATGCATCTTTCTCCTCAGGTGCAACTGCATCCTCCAGGTCGAGGATGACCCCATCAGCACGAAAAGTCTGGGCCTTCCTCATCATCTTCTCACTATGGGTGGGAACAAATATAAAAGACCTTGTGAGCATTTTTACCTCCTATTTCATGAGATCAGGGATTGCCCCAAAATAACGGCTTTTAATTTCATCAAGAGGAATGGAATACTCATTAAATCGAAGGTCACCCGCATCTGTCACCCTGCCGATAAGCTCAAAGGACATAGTTCCCATAATCTTTTTAAATTTATCTAAATTGACAGGAGAGACCGTAACCACAAATCGGGACTGCCACTCTCCAAAGGCAGAGACCTCATCAAACCTGAAGGTTAATTCGGTACCTAATTCACCATACATGAGCATCTCCGCAATTGCCACAAGGAGTCCCCCATCGCTCACATCGTGAACTGCCGTAAAAATTCCATTCTCTATGCCAAGCAATACCCTTTCCTGCAACTCTTCCTCAAAATCCAAATCCGTGGTATCGATTTTACCTGTTGAATCACCATAGAAGACATCAAGAAATATACTTCCCCCTATCTTCCCCGTCTCTTTCCCCACAACAAAAATAAGGTCTCCCGGGGCCTTGACCTGCATGTCCATACGTTTTTCAATATCCTCAAGAAATCCCACCATTCCTACAATGGGAGTGGGATAAATCTTTCTCGTCTCGGACTGATTGTAAAAACTCACGTTACCTGACACAAAAGGCACGTTGAAGAATTTTGCCACCTCATTCATCCCCCGAACCGCTTCTTTGAAAGTCCAGAACACCTCTGGATCATTGGGATTGGCAAAGTTGAGGCCATCTGTAATACCAATGGGCCTCGCTCCGACAGCAACGAGATTTCTCATTGCCTCCAAAACCGTATTTTTACCACCCTCGAAAGGATCAAGGTAAACTAACTTCCCGTTCCCATCAATGGTTACAGCAATACCGAATGGTTTCCCTTTAATCCTCAGAACAGCTGCATCTCCGTGACCCGGTAAAAGAACGGTGTTGGTGCCCACCATGTGGTCATACTGGGTATATACCCACTCCTTGCTCGCAATGCTCGGGTGTGATATGAGCTTGAGCAGTTTCTCATCGAGATTGTCCGAGGAGCGGACAATTTGAATTTCCCTTATTTTTTCAAGATACTCTGGCCTTTTAACGGGCAGGTTTTTGACAGGAACCCCTTCTGTCAGGGCATCAATGGGGATTTCTGCGATTGTTTCACCATCTTTGACAATTCTAAATACCCTTTCTTCAATAACTCTTCCGATCACGGCAAAATCTATGTCCCATTTTTCTGCAACTTTCCTGACTTTCTCAACCCCCTCAGGCTTCACAGAGATGACCATCCTCTCCTGTGATTCAGAGAGAAGAACCTCATAGGGGGTCATATCCCGTGAGCGTGTTGGAACCTGATTTACATCAATTTCAACACCAACTCCCGATTTTGATGCCATCTCAGGTGGAGTGGTAGAAAGGCCACCGGCTCCAAGGTCCTGAATACCATCCACTTCGGGTATTTCAATTATCTCCATCGTCGCTTCAATGAGAAGCTTTTCCATAAAGGGGTCACCCACCTGAACATTGGGAACCTTCTTTTCAACTTCACCAACGAGGTCTTCTGATGCAAAGGTAGCCCCGTGGATACCGTCCCTGCCTGTTTTATTGCCAATCAAAACCAGCAGGTTCCCGGGCTCTCCTGCACGGCTCATCTTGATCTTATCCAGCTTCACAAGCCCCACAGCCATGACATTGACAAGACAATTGTCCTCGTAAGGCTCATCAAAATAGACCTCACCACCCACTGTGGGCACACCTATGCAGTTCCCATAAAAGCTTATACCACTTACAACACCCTCAAAAAGTTGCCTCGAGCGGGGAGATGTAAGGGGGCCGAATCTCAAGGAGTCGAGAAGGGCTATAGGACGTGCTCCCATGGATATCACATCACGAATAATTCCACCAATCCCTGTTGCTGCCCCGTGAAAGGGTTCCACAGCCGATGGGTGATTGTGACTTTCAACTTTGAAGGCAACACCCAATTCATCATCGAGATATAGGACACCTGCATTTTCTCCGGGACCCTGAAGTATCCTTTCCCCTTTTGTGTGAAGAGTTCTGAGAACCGGCTTAGAGCTTTTATACGAGCAATGTTCTGACCATGAGGTGGAGAATATGCCGAGCTCTAAGAGATTGGGCTCTCTTCCCAAATACTCCAGAATCTTTTGATACTCTTCTTTGGTGAAACCGTGAGCCTCAATAATTTCCTGCATGGGACTATTATATTTGAAAACCCTCAAAATGTCGCCAATGAACCTACACTTAATAAGTGTATTCGATAGCCACCTCGTGCGAAGATTAATTCGTCCTTGTTGGGACTCCCATGACTCTTAGACATCTTGTTTCTGTCGTATCAGAATCACCTGTAATTGATCCCTCCCACATGTGATAAGAATGTACACCATTTCGCAATCCCCTGATGTCCACCGAGAAATACCAGTAGTTCAATTTCTCAAGGTCGTTATGATAGAGAATCTCTATATCATGTTGACTCAGGGCTCTATTGTAGATTTTTACCTCATCCAACCTGCCGTCATAAAAATACCAGGGATTTCGGTTTAGCATCTCTGATCCCAGCATGAGAGAGTGTGGAAATCTGGGGAATCCGTGTAAAGGAAGGCTTGCGACCAGAGTGCCGTTCAAATATAACCTGACATACTCACCATCGTATGTCCCGGTAATAAAATACCAATGCCTTCTGGATAGCATTCGTTCCGGAATTTTCACATGAGCTTCAGCATCATAGGTTGTCACATCCATTACAAGGGCCCTTTGAACCTTACTAAGATAAAAATTATACGGACGAAGACTGGAATATATGACTCCTGCAAAATCCCTATCAAGCTCACCGGGTAAAGAATTTAAGTAAATCCAGAAGGCAACCGTGAATTGTTTAAATGGGTCCTCGCGATTTAAATTCTTAAATCCATAGATTTTGCTGTTACAGCCACCGGGGTCATTTAATATATAAAAAATTCTATGAATATCATCATAATCCAGACCTTCATTCAGACCCTCCTGCACCCTTCCTACAACAGTTCCATCCTTTTTCACCTTCCATACAAGATTATCATAGCCGGAAACCAGATACAGGAAGTGCCCATCGTGCGTAATTCCTTGAATAAATTTCACTGCGTTGGAAAGATTTATTCTTCCAATATAGTGGAAATCTCTCATCGAGTATTTAAAAATGTGACGGGAATCGCAAAAACTCGTAACGTAGAAAGCATCTTCATCTGGGACGACTGTTAAGGATGAAACTTCGTGTTTGTATCTCGACACATCATGACAACCCAAAAATTCGAGACTTGCTGCTTTCCACACACATATCTTCGATGGAAGGTATGAGTTGCAACTATGGAAATTATCCGCGACGACGTAAAGATACCCGTTATAATAATCCCCATCTCCCAGATGAGAAACACCGCATTCTTGGTTTACATTGTAATCAGCTCCTACAAGCTCCCAATCCTTAGTATATTTCAGTATTGCGTTGTTGTGAAACACGTAAAAATAATTTCCGTCAGTTGCAATACCCTGGTGTGCATGAATAACTGGAGATTCTGAAACCTGTTTAAAAGAGAATAGACCTTTCTGCAAATCTGGTATCTTTATAAATCCCCTGTCAAACTCTAAAGATTTTCCAAAAATTCCGTTACATTCATAGACTCTCCCCCAAATGTGCCCGTTATTATGATAAGACGAGTAGTCAAAAACGATTTTATCAAATCTATCACCGTAATTTTCTCCGAGATAATTTCAGTTCTCAAAGCTGTACGAGAGTAACAGGTTCATGTCAGATGGATTTGTGTATAAAATAGCCTTTTGGGCGTCTAAAACGCAGTTTATTTTATCAACAAAGTTTGACCCACTATAGAAATTCAAAATTTCCTGCCTATCAAGCCGAATATTCATGGAATCCCAGAGAATCCCTACGTTGTCAAGATGCTCGTCCTTAATTCTTGATCTAATTGTAACTGTATTTCTAAGGATATAAGCATTGTTCCGTGGCGTTGGATAAATGAATACGATTTTCCTGGATTTAAAATCCTTATCGACAGGTCTTCCTTTCTGGACGCCAACGTTTGATTTGACGACTTTAACAGTGATCACGCTATCCAAACAACCAACCACTAAGGTAGTTTCTTCTGGCGTAACAAGAAAAACCTCGGAATGCGAATCAAACCTAAAGTGAACTTTACACGGCAAATTGTCCGATGGTTTTAGAAGCAGATAAGGGGATTTGACACCCTTAAGATGCAAAAACTTATATACATGCCCGTCCATTTTAAGGAAATAAACTCCCGGTGATAAGGAAAAATTCAGAATACCAGGGCCTGGCCCTAAAACCCTGCCTTTTATGGGTATCTCCCGACCTGTGATGTCATAGATAGAAATGGAATCACCATGGGATGAGTATGCCAATACCTGGCGTAATTCATATTTCCCGGAGAACGCAGACTCCTGGCACTCACATACTTTACGCCTTTTTAATTCTATTTCTCCTTGAAAATTAGTGGTATCTTCAAATGCTGAATCCCCGTATCGAATATTCAAAGTTAAATGTGGAATTTGATTGTCTCTTTGATCCAAGATCCTGATCTTTATAGTCTGGTGGGGATGATTAAGGCACAAGAGTATAAAGATAAAAACAATTTTCCCCATTCACTCCTTTTTGATATTCCAGGCAAACGTTAAATACCCGGTATGGGAAACCATTCGTTCCCTCGGACGGGTCTTGCCGGGTCTTACGAGCATCTCGCGCTCAAGGATTTCCACACACTTGAGCCTTATAAACCCCACATCCTTCAAAGCCTCGTGGGTCTTCTGAACCTGCTCAATGGTTGGGGAAAGTGAAACCCACACATGCCCGGGCTTCAAAACCTTGTAAACTGGCTCAACCAGCGTCCAGGGCTCGGGAACATCAATAAATGCAGCATCCACAGGCTCAATGTTGAAGCCCTCAACCACCGGGTCCCTGTGATGAAATTCGACCCTATGGTCAAGACCAGCATCCTTTACATTTTTTATGGCATTATTGAAAAACTCTTCGCGTCTTTCAAAGGTATAGACCTTCCCTTCATCTCCCACAATGGTCGCAAGAATTATAGTCAATGCTCCTGAGCCTGTCCCGGTCTCAAGCACCTTTGAACCTGCTCCGATACCCGTTTCAACTATCATATACCCGGCATCCTTTGGGTAAATGATGGTGGTCGTCCTTTTTACCCTCATGGAAATTTCGCGTGTGGTTGGGAAAAGAACGTAGAAAGATTTTCCGAGGTGTGTTTCAAGCCTTTTGCCAAATTCTATTTTTTCAGGCAGGGTAAGAACCCCTAAATGGGTCTGTATTTTCCTACCGGGCTCAAATTTTACAAGATATTCGGCCTTTTTGCCCCCGTATAAAAGTATTTTGTCCACTTCAGATATTCTCGATCACAGAAAGGGTTTCGAGCAGGGAGATAACGGCATCGCGTCCCTTATTGCCCATTTTTCCGCCAGCTCTGTCCTCTGCCTGCTCAAACGTATCAGCGGTTATGACACCATAAGCTATGGGAACATCTTCGTCTAACATCACCCTGGCAATTCCCTTTGTAACCTCAGCCGCAACGTAATCGAAATGAGGGGTTTCACCACGAATCACAGCGGAAAGTGCTACAAGCCCATCGTATTTTCCGGACTTTGCGAGTTTCTTTAAAACCAAAGGCACCTCAAACGCCCCCGGCACCCAGTAAATATCCACAAGGTCAAGGTCACCACCCAACTGTTCAACCGCATCAAGGGCACCATCTACGAGTTTTGAGGTTATGAAATCATTGAACTTTGAGGCAACAATGCCGATCCTCTTACCGGCAGCACTGATTTTCCCCTTGTATTCAGCCATTTTTCTTCTCCTTTACAACCTTAAAGCCACCCCTCTTTTCGATCTCTCCGAGCAGATGGCCCAGTTTATCCCTTTTAACCTTAAGGTAAAACAAATTCACGTCGTTGGGCTCAATTATGAGAGGAACACGCTCCACAACCTTTAGCCCGTATCCTTCAAGCCCTACGATTTTCCTTGGATTATTTGTAATCAACCTGATTGTCGAAAGACCCAGATCTACGAGAATCTGAGCACCTATACCATAGTCTCTCAGGTCCGGTGGGAATCCAAGCTTTTCATTGGCCTCTACAGTGTCGTATCCCATATCCTGGAGCTCATAGGCCTTGAGTTTGTTAACCAGCCCAATGCCCCTTCCTTCCTGTCTCATGTAAAGAAGCACTCCAAGACCTTCTTTATCAATCATCTGCATGGCAGTGTGAAGCTGGTCTCCGCAGTCACATCTGAGGGAGCCAAAAACGTCTCCTGTGAGGCATTCGCTATGAACCCTGACGAGCACGTTTTGCTTGCCCCTGACGTCTCCTTTTACAAGTGCCACATGAACCTCACCGGTGATAATATCCTGGTAGGCATGCAGTCTGAAATGGCCATACTTTGTGGGGAGGTTGGTCTCTGCCACCTTTTTGACAAGTTTTTCTCTCTGGATGCGGTAATGGATCAGGTCCCGAATGCTGATGATCTTCATGTTGAATTTTTTAGCAAGTTCCACCAGCTTGGGTAATCTTGCCATGTGGCCATCGTCATCCAGAATCTCGCAGATGACTCCTGCAGGTTTCAGGCCAGCAAGCCTTGCAAGGTCAATGGATGCC
Source organism: Caldifarciminota bacterium (assembly GCA_015489415.1). Classification (GTDB taxonomy): domain Bacteria; phylum Hydrothermota; class Hydrothermia; order B15-G9; family WFZT01; genus WFZT01. The sequence continues at coordinate 7,834 of WFZT01000117.1, forward strand.
TCTGTATGGCCAGCACGACGTAAAACCCCACCCTCCTTGCCCATGAGTGTATAGACATGACCTGGCCTTGCGAAATCATTAGGTCCCTTGGACGGATCAACTGCTTGAAGGATGGTAATTGCCCTATCAAATGCCGAAGAACCAGTGGTGGTGCCACTTTTGGCATCAATCGGTATCCCAAAGTTTGTTCCGTGCTTTGACGTATTTGTAAGGGGCATATCCAACTCGAGTTCGTGGAAACGCTTCTCATCAAGAGCAAGGCAGATCAGGCCTCTTCCGTGGGTTGCCATAAAGTTGATGATCTCCGGTGTTATCTTTTCAGCGGCTGCGACAAAATCACCTTCGTTTTCGCGGTCTTCGTCATCCACAACGATGACCATCTTTCCTTTTTTTATATCTTCAATGGCTTCTTCAACTGGTGAAAAAATCTTCTCTTTCTCCATAATTTTACCTCGCGCTAATTGGACTAAAATTATACCTCATAGGTCAGTTATTCTCAAAGATGCTGGAAATTGGAGGCTTGAATATTTTATCATCTTAAAAAGGAGGAAAAACATGGATTTAGGTCTTGAAGGAAAAGTCGCCATTGTTGGAGGTTCCAGTAAAGGGCTTGGAAAAGCTGTAGCCATAGCTCTGGCAAAAGAGGGTGTGAGAGTCACCATAGCCGCGAGGAGCAAAGAAAGACTCGAGCAGGTTGCCGAAGAAATTAAATCCTTTGGTGGGGAAGCACTCCCGGTTCCAGCAGATTTCTCCATGCCCGGTGACATCCGGATGGTTGTGGATAAAACCTCAGAGAAGTTTGGAGATGTGGATATCCTCGTTACTAACACCGGTGGACCACCTGCTGGAAACTTTTTTGACGTGACAGATAAACAGTGGATGAGCACGTTTAACCTCACATTTATGCACGTTGTGCGATTTGTTCGCCACGTAGTCCCCCACATGCAGGGCAAAAGATGGGGAAGGATCGTCAATCTTACTTCCATGACCGTAAAACAGCCAAAGGACATGCTCATCCTGTCCAATGCCATAAGGGCTGCTGTGATCGGGCTTGCGAAAAGCCTCTCCTTTGAGCTTGCGAAGTACAATATAACGGTAAATAACATCGCCCAGGGAGTATTCGAAACCGACAGGATAAAGGAGCTCACCGAGAAAAGAGCCGAAAAAGCCGGTATTTCTTACGAAGAGGCTCTAAAGGAATGGACATCAAATATCCCACTCGGACGCATGGGCAAGCCAGAAGAGCTCGCAGCACTTGTTACTTTTCTTGCCTCAAATCAGGCAAGCTTCATCACCGGAGCCACGTTCCAGATTGACGGTGGTGAAATAAAATTCGTGCTCTAATATTTCAAGAATTTAAACTGGAGACCTTTTCCTATGGCATAATAGACCCCGGGCTTCAGTGAGCCGACATACAGTTTTCTTACACCTCTTTGAAGCCTTATTTCCTTAATCATTCGTCCCGCTGCATTATAAATGCGGAGCAGGTTGTCTGACCTTACAGGTGCAGAAAACAGGAGAAAATCACCCGTAACTGTATTTAAAACCTTAACCTGAGGCATCTGGGAGCCCTCTGAAACCCCGACCAGCGTATGCTCTTCAAGAATCCATTCGTCCGGGTCAAATGCAATATTTGTTGGGGAACCCGGTAAAAGCACGGTAAAAGTCTGATGATCAAGGCTGTCCCACAGGGTAACATCGAATACCCCGGAGGTTGTGGTTATTCTAAATGGTATGGGCATTTTGTATGTGGGAACACCATAAGCGTGGGACTGAACCTGGTCAATGGTGATATTTATGGCAAAAGTATCGCCTGAAACAGGTGTTGAGCTGTAAGAATACTGATACACAGGGTGTCCAGGGGCAAAAACCCATTCATTGAAGAACCAATCAAGATTCTGGCCGGATATGGAGTCAGCAACATCAATAAACTCCGTGGTAATTGCATTACCATAGGCATATTTCTCTCCATAGGCCCTCAGGATGTGAAAGAATATGGAGTCACCAACTACCCAGCGTAACATGTGCAGGACACTTGCCCCCTTCTGATATACTACCACACCCCACATGTAATCTGGATCATAAACAGGATAGGGTGGATACGGCTCATACCGCAGATAATAGTTGAAAATCCCATGCATGTAGGACTGGAGCCCGGATGCTCCGTACCTGTGCTCTGACCACAGGGCCTCAGTATATGTGGCAAACCCTTCGTTGAGCCATATATCAGCCCAGGTGCCGAGGGTTACCCAGTCACCCCACCACTGATGACCCATTTCATGAACTATTACCCAATCCCAATCACTGCCCCACCACGCATCTGTATTGATAAATGTATTGGTCTGATTTTCCATTGCCCCGCCAATTGGAGCCGAAACATGTGAGTATTTTTCTCCCATGAAAGGATATGTGCCATAAATCTGCGATAGAAACTCGAGCATTTCAGGGGTTCTCTGAAACAGAGGTCGCAATCTTGCCGTATCGCTGACAGGGAACCAGTGGAAAACGGGTAGTGTATCACCGTTGATAACAGCAAAGTCCCTGATTTCCGCATAGTTATTAAATGCAGCAAAAACAATGAGATAGTTGGCAATTGGATAATTCTCTCGCCAGTGGAAAGTCACAGTATTATCCTGATTGAAAGTTGAGTCCACAAGCTCACCATTGGCTACAACTGAATATCCAACAGGCACGGTAATATACTGATCTGCAAGCGCCTTATCCGATGGAAGGTCATAAATTGGAACCCATCTTTTGGCTCCAAAGGGCTCGTCATCCACATAGGCAAGATGTCCATCTGCTTCAAAATGCAGTCCACCGCCAAATACACCACCACCCTGTCCAGGACGGCCATAGTAATAAATGGTAACCGCCCCGGTATCCCACTGATTCAATGGGGATGGCAGTACAAGATTTAAAATGGAATCTGAGCGGCTGTAAGATGAAGCCCCTGTGACACTGTCAATCGTAAATCCAACAAGATGCAGGAATATGCTACTCAGATTATCAACCTTACTCCTGAACTGCACCTCGTTGTAGGCCTCAATGCTGGAACTTGCAAAATTTAGCCTCACGTGAATATCGTAGTGCAGAATATCAAAATCATGAAGCGTATCCTGATAGGCCAGGGATTTGTAAGCATTAAACAACCTTGCCTTTCCTTTCCACAACAATGCGTGGTTCGAAAAATTTGGGACCTGTGCAAGAAAAATTAACGATATAAGAAGATTCATGCTCTGCCTCCTTTTTGGGAGTTATTATAAGGTAATTGACCGGAATAGTTTTTCCTCCAAGAATGCGGCTTATACCTTTGGACGTCTCACCGACATTATAATTTCAACGATGAAAATCAGGCAGTTGAGAGAAACGGACATCGATGAAGTAGCAAGAATAATGTCCAGCACAGAGCTCTGGCAGCGCTACGGTGTGGATTTCAAGTCCGCAAGGAAAAGATTTGAGCGAGGTCTTAAGGAAAAAGCCCATATATTCGTAGCAGAAATTGAGGGGGAAATTGCGGGTTTTCTATGGTATGTACCCCGAGGTGCCTTTGACAGGAGCGGTTACATCGAGCTCATCGGTGTCAAGGACACATATCGGGGTAGAGGCATTGGCAGAGCCCTTATGGAATTCGTTGAAAAGGAATTTAATCCAGACGACATATTCTTACTGGTCTCAGATTTTAACAAAGAGGCCCAGAAATTTTATGAAAAACTTGGATTCGTAAAAATTGGAGAAATCAAAGACTACGTGGTAAAAGGCATAACAGAGTTTATCTATCACAAAAAGAGGAGTAAGAGATGAGCGATTTCGAAGGCATATTCCCATATCTTGTATCTCCCGTCAATCACGACGGGACAGTAAAGGAAAAGGTCATGAAAGACCTCATAAACCACCTGATCGAGTCAGGTGTTCATGGAATCACTGTACTTGGCAGCACAGGTGAATTTGCATACCTGAACTGGGAGCAGAAAAAAGAAATCGTAAGGGTTGCTATTGAGGCAGCCGGTGGATGGGTTCCTGTCATTGCCGGTGTTTCACACGCCTCATCAGTAGAAGCCGCGTTACAGGCAAAGGAGTTTGAGAAAATGGGAGTAGATGGCATCCTTGCCATTCTCGATACATATTTTCCCCTGAAGGAGGACCAGATAGTGGAATATTTCAAAACCATAGCCGAATCCGTGAATCTCCCCATTGTGATTTACAACAATCCAAAATTTTCCCGCACCGACTTGAGTGTTTCAGTTATTGATAAACTCGCAAGAATTCCAAATATCGAGTACCTCAAGGATGCATCGGGCAATACCGGGAAACTACTCACAGTAATGACGAGGGTTGGTAACAAATTAAAAATCTTCAGTGCCTCAGCCAGTATCCCTCTATCTGTGATGATGTTTGGTGGTGTGGGCTGGATGGCAGGGCCCGCATGTGTCATCCCAAGACAGGCCGTGAAACTTTATAACCTCGCAAAAGCAAAAAACTGGGACGAGGCTATAAAACTTCAGAGAAGACTCTGGAGAATCAACGAGGTCTTTCAAAAATATGGCCTTGCTCCATGTATAAAAGCTGCTCTTGAAATTCAGGGATTTCCAGTGGGAGACCCAATTCCCCCTCTCAAACCACTTGACGAAGCCCAGAAAAAGGAAATCGCGGATATTCTCGAATATCTCGAGAGCGAATAATACCAATTGGGAATCATCCTAAAATCTCCTCTTTATACAAAACGATGTATAAGACCGAAATATTGCTCACCCATTCCACCCCAGCCCTTCCTTCCCAGAGGGAAGGGAGGGAGCTTCTGAAGACCACTCCTTCACGAATCTTAGACCATTTACCCGGGAAAACCTTAAATTTCCCCTCCTTCCCTTCGGGAAGGAGGGGTTAGGGGAGAATGGGGTCGGTATAATCATCCGGATATCTCTTCAAGGGAGTAAACATCGGTCCTCACACCATTTACGATTGAACGTGCGGCAAATCTCGCAGCATTTACCGATGTGTATGATGGGATGTTGTATAAAAACGCCGCTCTTCTGATCTTTACAGAATCTATATACGCACTCTTGCCTGAAGGTATATTGATAACCATCACCACCTCACCCTTTTTCATACGTCCCACTATCCCCTCACTCCCCTCGCTCAGTTTGCCCACACTTTCGACCTTTATGCCATGCTTCTCAAGATACCTCGCAGTTCCCTCAGTGGCTATTATTTCAAGACCTGCTTTTTTAAGCATCTCTGCAATATCCAATATCCTGGGCTTTGCAGAATCTCTGACACTGATAAAAACCTTTCCTTTTCCATCACCGGGCAACTGGAAACCTGCCGCAATTTGAGATTTGTAAAATGCCTCTCCTGGTGTCCGCCCTACCCCCATAACCTCACCGGTTGAGCGCATCTCTGGGCCAAGGATCGGGTCAACTCCCGGGAACTTGTTGAATGAAAAAACTGCTTCCTTGACAGCATAAAAACCGTGATTTCTGCTTCCAAGACCAAACTCCCTGAGCCTTCGACCTAACATCACCTTTGTGGCAACCTTTGCAAGAGGTACTCCAGTTGCCTTTGAAATAAATGGCACAGTCCTCGAGGCCCTCGGATTAACTTCTATTACGTAAACCTCACCTTCCATCACCGCATACTGGACGTTCATTATACCTTTGATCTTCAACTCCTTCGCAATTTCCACAGTAATCTCTTCCACCTGTTGGATTATCCCATCCGGGAGCATGTACGGAGGCAAAATCATCGCAGAGTCACCAGAATGGATACCTGCTTCATGGATGTGCTCAAGGATACCGCCAATATAAACATCTTCACCGTCGGAAATGGCATCAACATCAATTTCATAGGCATCAATAAGAAATTCATCCACAAGAAGTGGCCAGCCGATAGTTTCATTTTCAAGGTAAAATTCAAGCTCTTTTCTGTCGTGAATGATGCCCATTGCCCTGCCGCCGAGCACGTAAGATGGACGAACAAGTACAGGATAGCCGATAAACTCAGCAACCTCAACTGCCTCGACAGGGGTTCTCGCAATACCACTCCTCGGCCGTTTAAGACCCAGCTTGTCCAAAAATTCCTTAAATCTCTCTCTATCCTCGGCACGGTCTATGGCATCAAACTCTGTTCCAAGTATTCTGACCCCGTAGCGGGCCAGTTTACGGGCCATGTTTAAAGGTGACTGCCCTCCAAATTGAACAATAACTCCAAGCGGATTTTCCTTCTCGATAATATTCATCACGTGCTCAAAATCCACGGGTTCAAAGTAAAGTCTGTCAGAGGTATCGTAATCAGTTGAAACGGTCTCCGGATTCGAATTGACCATGATTCCATTATACCCTTCCTCCTTTATGGCAAAAATACTGTGAACACACGCGTAATCAAACTCAATCCCCTGCCCTATTCTATTGGGACCGCTACCGAGAACAATAACGCTTTTTTTGCTGGTTTTTACGTAAAGAGGGGGCTCCTCATCTTCCTCTTCGTAGGTGGAGTAAAAGTATGGTGTATAGGCCTCAAACTCAGCTGCACATGTATCAACGACCTTAAAAACTGGCTTTATATGCTCTTTTTCACGTAAAGACCTTATAAAATCCTCATTGGTGCCGGTGAGTTCTGCTATTCTTTTATCAGAGAATCCCCATTCCTTTGCCTTCCGCACCGTCTCTGCCGTAAGACCACCTATACCCTTACCACGAATTTCGTCTTCAAGCTCAACAATTTCCTTTATCTGGTAGAGAAAAAATGGATCAACACCAGTTAGCCTCTGGACATCATCAACGCTAAATCCAAACCTGAAGGCATCAGCAATGACGAAAATCCTCTCCGAATTGGGCATCTCAAGCTTCCGTGCTATGTATGCCCTTACTTCTTCTAAAAGGTCCCCCTTGAAAAATCCCTTATTTATCAGGGGCTGCACCACGGAGCGCAAGCCCGAAGAGCTGATCTCAAGCGAGGATATGGCCTTCAACAGAGCCTCTCTGAAATTCCTTCCGATTGCCATAACCTCACCTACAGACTTCATCTGGGTGGTAAGTGTGGGATCAACCTCAGGGAATTTTTCAAATGCAAACCTTGGAATCTTCACGACCACATAGTCAAGGGCTGGTTCAAAGGACGCTGGAGTTTCGCGTGTTATATCGTTTGGAAGCTCATCAAGTGTATAGCCAATGGCAAGCTTTGCAGCTATTTTGGCAATGGGGAATCCCGTGGCCTTGGAGGCAAGGGCAGAGGAGCGCGATACCCGCGGATTCATTTCAATAACGTACATCTCACCATTGGAAGGATTAACGGCAAACTGAATATTCGAGCCTCCCGTATCAACACCGATCTCGCGAATTATTGCAATTGCCGCATCCCTCATTCTCTGGTATTCCTTATCACTCAGGGTTTGCTGTGGTGCAACTGTTATGGAATCACCTGTATGAACCCCCATGGGGTCAAAGTTCTCAATAGAACAGACGATGACTACATTGTCATTCTTATCCCTCATCACCTCAAGCTCAAACTCTTTCCAGCCTGCAACAGACTTCTCGATTAAAACTTTACCAACAGGGCTCATCCGAAGAGCAAGCTCAACAAGGGATTTGAAATCCTCCTCTGTCTTGGCAATGTTTCCACCGGTTCCACCCAGGGTAAATGAGGGCCGAATCACAACAGGGAATCCAAGTCTTCTCGCAATTTCAAAGGCCTCTTCGACACTTCCAGCATAGCCAGACTCTGGGACTTTGAGCCCGATTCTCGTCATGGATTCGATAAAAAGCTCCCTATCCTCTGCCTTCTTTATCGCGTCAATGGAGGCACCTATGAGCTGAACCCCGTATTTTTCAAGAATTCCCGCATCATGCAGTGCAACAGCAAGATTCAGTCCTGTCTGTCCACCGAGTGTGGGAAGCAATGCATCGGGCCGCTCTTTTTTAATGACTTTTTCAACAAATTCAACGGTGAGGGGCTCAATATATACGGAATCAGCCATGTCGGGGTCAGTCATAATCGTGGCCGGATTGGAGTTGATGAGTATAACTCTGATGCCTTCTTCTTTGAGGCTTTTAACAGCCTGGGAGCCGGAATAATCAAATTCCGAGGCCTGGCCAATAATAATAGGGCCAGACCCGATGATTAGAACGGATTTTATATCCTCTCTCTTTGGCACAGTTGCATAATTATACGATAAACTCTTTCATAATTTCACCGAAAGGCCAAAGGTGGGCACGGGGAAATTAATGGCTGATGGGCTACTATTCTTTGAAAGAAGGTTATAAATCCCTATGTAAAGCGAAGATTGATGAGAGCGGATTCTAAGGTTCCGCATTAGTAAGACATCCAGCCTGAAAAAACCCGGTTCCTTCTGTCCCTTAAGGAAAAATAGTTCCATCCTCTGAACAAGTCTCATGACCCAATAGGTTTTTTCATTCCACCTCTTTGAAACCATAAGATCAAGATTTAGACCAAAATCTTTATCTGGCCGAAACGAGTGCATGCCCCAGATGCTTAATGCCAGACCTGATCTTTCTCCAACCATTCTCTGAAATTTACCATAGAATCCGAATCCAACCAGACTATCATCTATATTGTGTCTAAAAAACATCCTCATATTACCAAAACCTGTCACAAGGTAAAATGTGCGTCCAGTGGTGTCAGGATTTAAAGACAAGGCATCCTTGTTTTTGACAAGTTTAAAAAACTGGTTTGTAACGCCCGTGGAAATGTAGAACATTTTATAGGAAAAGTAATTTAAACGAAGTTTGATGCCAGGAGATGAGTTTTTTAGCAGTCCACTTGTGTCAGTTATCGTGCTAATTGGATCAATTAGAATCCTCTTGTAAACGATGAAATCAAGGTATGGCTGCAGTATTACTGACCCCGTAGCAATGTCAAACCATGCTCGAGAGAAAAGCGAATTTCTACTGAATTCAAAAGTCACTTTGGAAGGATTGGCAGTGCCAAAAATAGTGGCTATAGACTTTTGCATTTCATTAACCAGGTTTAATCGGAGATGGAAACGTTTATATTGAGTGTTAATACCCAGTAAAACTACGCGAATGTTGTCTGACTTCTCAGGTTGCTTATGACTGTAAAATCCACCAGCCAGGTAAACCGTGTATTTACTGTGACTCATCTTGAATCCAAAATCTGAGATTTTAGTATTGGATGGAACAATGTCTTTGCCTCTCTTTGAAATAATTTCTGCCATTCCAAAGAATGTAAGAGTTCTATTTGTTGAGATATTTTTACTGAAAATATCCACATGATGGATATCCATGCCGCCTTTGGATAAAAGCTTCAGCGCAGGATAGAGAGTATAGAATTCAATCCCCCATCCTTTCATTGGAGAAATATTTGAGTAAGCAATTGACCCAAAGGGATCAAAATACAGCTTTTTATTCCTGGTGTCAGCAGGTAGCCTAATATCAAGATGGGAAGATAAAGTCCATCCGATATTAAGGGGAATATCCAATAAGTAGAAGGACATCTGTTTAACAAGTGGCAATGGTACAAGAGAATGAGGATATTCTTGAAAAACCGGTACGGGTACACCTTCGATAGAAACTATATTTTCATCGGGACGTCCAAGAGCCGCAGAGTACTTGAGATTAAACTTCACCATTTCGTCACATACAACAAAGGGAAGTGACCTTGTCATTAGTAACGGATCGTGGAATAGAGGGGTGGGCTGAAGGGCATATTCCGTGTGACTGAAAGTCAGAAACGACCTTGAGCCCACTCTTGGAGTTGAAATAACTGAATCCACCCGATATAAGGGAAGGTGCAGCAAGATAATTGTATCAGTCGTGCCAACATAAACCGTTGTATCCAGCTCGGGGAATCCATACCCTTTTACTAAAATTTCATGTCTCCCAGGTAAAAGCTTTACAGGCACACATGACTGATCACTTAAAAGATGGGCCACTGAATCCACCTTGATCATTCCATCGACAGGTGTTCCAAAGCATATTTTCAATGCCAATAATACGTGAATTAGTGACATCGGCAGATATCTACAATTTAACCTCCAGACTCAACATAGGAATGGGATAATTTATTGAGCCAGGATTGGGTTTTTTAGAAAGTAAGTTAAAAACACCCATGTAAAGCGTCGCTGGATGCCCCTTCAAATGGAAGTTTTTTGTAACCATTATATCAGTCCTGAAGTATGGGGCCTCACTCCCTCCTTTAAATAGATGGAGCGGAAATCTTTTGGTAATTCTCATGGTCAAATGTGTACTATTATTCCACCGGTGTAACAAAAAAGCATCAACATTTAAGCCATAGTTCCATGGCGGAACATACGAATACATTCCCCAAATACCAGCCTGAAGTTTTGTCCTCCTGCTTAACCCCCAGTTAAATTTCTGATACACTCCAAAACCTCTTGTGGAATCAGTAATGTCTCTTCTATAAAAGAAATAGAGCGACATGTCTTTCGTTTTCATATTTAGAATACCATACGCAATGCGGGAAAATTTGTCACATCTTCTCTGAAAGGGGTCATATTCTTTTATGAGTGCAAAGAATTGATTGGTTATACCAGATGAAAGGTAAATTTTCATCGGAGATGAAAAATCAAGAGACAATTTTATCCCGGGATAGAAGGAATCGAACTCAATAGTCGAATCTCTTTTCATAAATGCACTTCGATAGGACATTTTATAAAAAATGCCGTCTATGTAGGGCTTAACTGAGAGATTCCATAATTTTTCATTTTCCCATACCCTTAAAAACACGGAATTTCTCTTGTACATACCAGTTTCAGTAATCTCACCTGAAGGAGTGCCTACAAGCTCAGTGTGTTTGTAAAATTCACCCACAAAATTTGTCCTGATAGAGAGCAAGCCCGAATTGTAGTGAACACCGGCAACATAGTTGTAGGCTTTTTCGATTAAAATATATTGATCACGGTTATAAAAACCCACAGCGAGATAATATGTGAGGTTATTCCTGGATAGTTTTACACCCGCATCAAAAATTTTTGTAGCTTCAGGTTCAAGAATACCTTTAAGGGAAGAAACCTCTGCTAAAGTAAAACCTGAGAATACAGCGTTTTTATACGATCTTTTCAAAAAGAGGTCCAGATGAGTTACGTTACCTTTTCCTTTTGAAAGTAGCAGAATGACCGGAGTAAGACTATACACCTGAATACCATAGGCGTAGTAGGATTTCCCGTTTGTTAAGCTAAAAGTTCCAAATGGATCAATATAAAGAACCTTCTCTCTTTTACTCCCTGGTAACTGGACATTCACTTGAGAGGACACTGACCACCCATTTTCAAGAGGAATGTCAAGGAGTGAAAACTCCATGTCCCTGATAAGAGGCAAAGGAACGAGAGGACGTGGATAAACTGGAAATACAAGCAAAGGTATTCCATCTATTAAAAGAGCGTTCTCATCAGGATGCCCCAGTGCCGCTGAATAATCAAGGTCATTATTCTCAATTTCATCGTAAGGTGACACAAGGACAAAAGGAAGATATTTGGCCACCAGAACCGGATCGTGAAACATTGGAACAGGGGTCAGCGATAAATTTTTGCGGCTCAAATCGAAATTACCCCCTCCACTCCCTCTCGTCGATACTGTTACCACAGAATCAACGTGATAAATTTCTGGAACAAGTAAAATACTGTCACCTTTAAAGAGAGTGTCCACTTTCTGATAACCATACGCTAATAGCTCTACTCGGTGCCATCCAGAGGGTATATTCACGCGAATACATGAATCATTTTCCAATCTGTACACTTTCCCATCAATTTTCACAATACCTTTATTAACTCCAGCACAACATACGGTAAAAGTCAATAAAAATTGAAACAGCAGGCTACTTATCATAATTGCTATCGAGCGAAAGGAATATCAACATACACCCATGCCCTGAAATTGGATTGATAAGTATAAAATAATCCTAAACAACAAGTTCTAAAATATCCCACATAGTCATCCCCACCCCTGAAAGGACCATCATCCTCCATGATAATGTATTCAAACGTATCTGAAACAACGGAATGATAATAAACTCTCCTATAAAATCCTTCCCAATAATTGCAGTGATTATCATTGCAGCAACTTGGATACCATATGTTAGGTTGGTTAACTTCTGTAAAATCGGTTATATCTACTTCAGGCCTACCCACATTTTTCACTTTTACATAAATCTCCATATCATTACATCCAAAAAACAGAACTGGATCGTAGCATCTGCCAATGTATAGACCTTCAATAAATGGAATTAACCAGAAATTCTGTAAATTCTCTCTGTCTCGAGAATCCCCTATCTTCTCCAAAGAAATCAATGGTACAGTGTCTCCTTCCCACCACTCTGGAGATAATACCACTATCGGGTACTTATTAAAATCATCTACAGGAATAGTTTTTACTACCTTTCCGTTTTTGTATAAGGGGATTTCTTTTATCATTTCCTCATCAATCATAGGATCGAATGTGAAATATGGTTCCACTTCGTCTTTTTCCCACATGGTGAACCATTCATTTCGAATGAAGAGGATGAAAGAATCATTCGGTAAGACCGTTTTAATATCATTAACAGGCACACCATTACGGATTAAATAATTTCTCACTTTATCAAAAGAAACCTTTCTTTCGGTACCTATATCAGTAAGATAAAACATCTTACGAATTTCTTTACTGCGTATCGTAGCAATTGACAACTCTCGAGTTATTGAATCAAGCATAGAATAAACAATCCTGTATGTTTTATCCTCTTTATAGCTATCATTCACGAATTTCCCACCTTTATCGCATGATACATTTATCATGATAACCATCAATATTAGAACTAACTTTTTCATTGTAAGACCTCCTTTTTATTATATCAATATGCAATTTTTATGCCACAAAATCACACATTTCTCAAAAATGGCTTGATTCAACGGTTTTTCGGGATTTTTGAATTATGAGGAAGTTTGCAAAGTGTAAACTGATAGTTTACACTCATTTGTTATCGAACGCACGAAAATCTTGGTAATAACAAGACTTACGTGTGTCAACTACCAGTTTACAGTACTTTTGTACTATTTCTGGATTTTTCTAAGTATTTCTGCGGGTTTTCGTATGTAAACTAAGGAGTTTACATAGGTCTAAAATCGGGCTAATCCGTCACGGGAAACATGATGAAGTTAAAGATGACAAGGTCCCATTTATATTAGGGAGGCTAAATTTGAACGGATAGAAAGTTTTGTTATATACTACTGTTAGTGGAGAGGTTTTATTTTAATGAGGGAGGGGCGGCCCGAAGGGCCGCCCCTCCCCCTAAATTCTAACACACCTAAAATTTCAACCTTATGCTTCAGCGTCAGGTAGCTTGTCCAGATTCTCCTTGAGCCACCTCGTTGTAATGGACTTGGGCCTTTCGATTGGTAATCCGTAAGCCCTTGTGATAATCGCCTGGGCTGTCAGACCGAGTGACCTCGATACACCAAAGAATACGGTGTAGAAGTCGTACTCTTTGACGCCATAGTGCCAGAGCAGCACACCGGAATGTGCATCTACGTTCGGCCATGGATCCTTAACCTTACCGAGCTGCTTCAAGATCGGAGGCACTACCTCATAAAGCAGGCTCACGATCTTAAAGAGCTCATCATCCGGCATGTACTTGAGAGCAAACTCTCTTTCTGCAGTGTATCTTGGGTCTGTGACTCTAAGGACTGCGTGACCGTAGCCCGGAATCACCTGCCCACTGTTCAGTGTATCCCAGACAAACTGCTCAAGCTGCTCTTTTGTTGGAAGGCCACCAAATTTGGCTCTTAAAGCCTGTATCCAGCGGAGTGTCTCCTGATTTGCAAGACCGTGAAGTGGTCCTGCAAGACCGTTCATTGCAGCAGAGACTGAGTAATAAAGGTCTGAAAGTGCTGAATTTACCACCAAATTGGTGTGAGCACTGACATTTCCACCTTCATGATCGGCATGAAGCACAAGATAAAGCCTCATGAGCTCGTAAAACTCTTCATTATCAATCCCGAGCATGTGACCAAAGTTGGCCGCCCAGTCAAGGTCCTTTCTGTAATCAAGCTTTGTGTCTCCCTTGTAAGTTCTCCTATAAATGTAGGAAGCAATAACCGGGAGCCTTGAAAGAAGAGTTATTCCATCCTCAAAGGTGGCATCCCAGTATTCTGTCTTTTTCATTCCCTCTTCGTATCTCTTGCGGAAGACAGAGTCATTCTCGTTGGCGAGAATAGCCATGGAAAACTGGACCATCGGGTGTGTTTCTTTTGGAAGGGAATCAATTACTTTGAAAACGTAATCGGGCACTTCTGCCCTTTTGTGAAATTCTTCTGTGATCTCCTTCACATCTTCTTCTGTCGGAATTTCACCGGTAAGAAGGAGATACCAGATACCCTCTGGAAGAGGTTCACCATCAGGTTTTGCCTTAGGGAGGAGCTTCCTCACCTCTGGAATTGTGTAACCTCTGAACTTCACTCCCTCCATGGGGAAAACTTCGGAGGTGTCGCAAACCAGAGCCTTGAGACCTCTCATTCCACCGTAGGCATGGCCTACAGTGTCATCCATTAATTTCTTGTTACCGTACTTTTTCCTGATCTCGGTGATCTCGGCCCTCCATTGAGGGACAAGCTCAGCCAATTTTTCCTTGAGTTTCATTTTTTACCTCCTTGTAAAAGACGTTGTTAATTTAATTTTATTGACACTTTGCAAAATCATCAACTATCACAATTGACTTAAATCTAAAATTAAAAAGATTGAAAATATTGTCATTTATGAAAGGTTTGGAAGGCCGCTGTCAGCTTACAGATATATTTTTACGCGTGATACAGGTACTTACAACCGAGCCTGTTCGGAAATTCATTTTTCACATTTGAGAGGCAACTTTATCCAAGTTTACCTTCCACACCGGGAGATTGCTCATTTTGTGCGTGAAATATGTTGTCGCAAGTATCTAAGCGATGAGAGGAGTATTTTGAATCTGTGAATATTTGAACAGACTCATCCTCACGATTAATTTCTGTCAAAGGTTGTAGAATTTACTTATCATGTAAACCAATTCATGGGGAAGTTCGTCATTATGAATGAGATGAAATTCAGTGAGGACCAACTGGAAATGCTTCTGAACTTTGGCTTCAGACTGTGTGGAAATCTGGATGATGCGCGTGATCTGGTTCAGGAAGCCATTTTCAGGCTCCTGAGAAAGCGGGATTCTGTTTCGAATCCCACTGCATACATAAGGAAAACCATGGTAAACCTTTTCATAGATGAAAGACGGAAGAAAATCATACCCCTGAATATCCGGGAGCTTCCTGAAGTTACCATTCCTGACAACACAAAAATTATCCATGTTCAGAATTGTCTCGATAAACTAACAAGGATTCAGCGGGTCGTGGTCGTTCTGTTTTATATGGAGGGATACAAAACGTCCGAAATTGCCGGGGAGATTGGAATATCTCAGGGAACGGTGAAAACCCACCTTTTCAGGGCAAGAGAAAAACTTAGAAACTGTCTGGAGGGATATTTATGAATTGCAGGGAAATTCAAGAAAAAATTGCGCTCTTTGAGGAATTAGACGAAAAAGAGAGGAAACTCGTACTTGAGCACATAAAAGTTTGTGAGGAATGTAGAAGGTTCTACAGAGAGGAAAAGAAATTGAGGGAAACTCTGCGGATGGTAAGGGTTGAGAGGAAGTTAAGGGTGAGGAGGGTGGCCATCACTGCATTCGCAGTGATGGCCACCCTCCTCACACTGCTTCTGACGTTCAAACCCCACAAGGCTCAGTTTCATGAGCTTATCATCTCGGAGCAGAAAAACGCAGTTGTAAAGGTTTTAATAAACGGGAGGTAAATCATGAGAAGGTCAGAAATTTTAGATGGAATCATTGTAGGACTCCTTGCCATCAATACAATTTTGCTCTTTTTGATTTACACCGGACTCAGGAACAGCCCTTTAATGTCATCTACATCTGAACTCAGAGTAATGCAAACCACATCAAATTTAAACGGAGAATTTCCGAGGGTTAAGAATGCAGTGACTCCCGAGTATCCAGAGGAGGCACGTAAAAATGGATGGGAAGGCACGGTGATTATCAACACGCTTGTAGGGACAGACGGCCTTGTGAAAA
Source organism: Caldifarciminota bacterium (assembly GCA_015489415.1). Taxonomy (GTDB): domain Bacteria; phylum Hydrothermota; class Hydrothermia; order B15-G9; family WFZT01; genus WFZT01. The sequence goes on from WFZT01000117.1 coordinate 23,902, forward strand.
AGGCTTTAGTGTTGAAATCCTCTGGATATCCCATTCTCGATAGTGCTGCAGTCAAGGCAGTAAGAAAATACACCTTTGAGCCCGGAAAAGATTCCACAGGCAAAGCTGTGCCAAAATGGGTCAAAATTCCTGTAATTTTCCGATTGAGGAATGGCACCTCCTGAGAATGCAAATGAGATGGTAGTATTAATCGGGATCAGAAACTGCGAATTTATTTTTCAAAAATTGCAGATATTTAAATTATGTCAGCCATGAACTTAGAAACTACTCTTACATAGAGTGGTTTTTTCATTAACTGTCTGCGAGCTTCACTGAACGTCATAATAAAGATTGACTTTTTACATGTCCTGCAGAATTCCTCATCTCATACTTACATATGCGAAATAGGATTTGAACAGGTTCATTATATTCTGGAATTCACTAATATAAAAGTGTAAAATTTATGAAAGGAGGTAAGGGGAATGGTAAAATTAGTTATTGTAATGGTGCTGGCCTTTGGCCAGGGGAGTGGTTATGAGGTGAATCATTTGATGCGCAGGTTTAGCCTGCCGGATAGAGCAGGAGCGGGGCTTGAATCCGGGTTTGATTCGCTGAATGTGAGATTTATCGGTGCATGGCCTTTTGGACCTTCCTATACTATCTCAATAAATGGCAATACAGTATTCCTTGGTTCAGGTGGTGGTGTATACATACTTGATATGAGTAATCAAGCGAATCCTCAGAAAATAAGCGAAATAGTGACAAGGGGTTTAGTATTCGACCTGTATTATTCCAGTGGGAAATTATACATAGCGGATGTAAACGGAGGGCTTGAGATATGGGATGTGAGTGACCCTACTTCACCTCAGAAGTTGAGCTCATATTTTACCCCTGGATTTGCGTCTGGAGTATATGTTACAGGTGGATATGCTTACGTGACTGAAGGGGGTTCTGGATTAAGGGTGATAGATGTGAGTAATCCCTCCAATCCTCATGAGGTGGGTTATTACGATACCCCTGGATTGGCAGGAGGGGTATATGTGACAGGAGGATATGCCTATGTGGCTGCAAGTTATGCTGGATTGAGGGTGATAGATGTGAGTAATCCCTCCAATCCTCATGAGGTGGGTTATTACGATACCCCTGGATGGGCGGTAGAAGTATATGTAACAGGAGGATATGCCTATGTGGCTGATGATGAGGCTGGATTGAGGGTAATAGATGTAAGTAATCCAGCCAATCCTCATGAAGTGGGTTATTACGATACTCCTGGATACGCGTATGGAGTACATGTGACAGGTGGATACGCTTATGTGACTGATTTAGCTGGATTGAGGGTAATAGATGTAAGTAATCCAGCCAATCCTCATGAAGTGGGTTATTACGATACTCCTGGATGGGCAATAGGAGTATATGTGATAGGTGGATACACTTATGTAGCTGATTATTGGGCTGGATTGAGGGTAATAGATGTGAGTAATCCTTACAAACCTCATGAGGTGGGTTATTACAATACTCCTGGACGTGCATGGGGTATATATGTGATAGGTGGATACGCTTATGTGGCTGATGGTTATGCTGGATTGAGGGTGATAGATGTGAGTAATCCAGCCAATCCTCATGAAGTGGGTTATTACGATACTCCTGGATGGGCAATGGGAGTATATGTGATAGATGAATACGCTTATGTGGCTGATTATGGGGCTGGATTGAGAGTGATAGATGTGAGTAATCCGGCCAATCCTCAGGAAGTGGGTTATTACGATACTCCTGGATGGGCAATGGGAGTATATGTGACAGGTGGATATGCTTATGTGGCTGATGGTGGGGGTGGATTGAGGGTGATAGATGTGAGTAATCCAGCCAATCCTCATGAAGTGGGTTATTACAGTACCCCTGGATACGCGATAGAAGTATATGTAACAGGAGAATATGCTTATGTGGCTGATGATACGGCTGGATTGAGGGTAATAGATGTAAGTAATCCTTACAATCCTCATGAGGTGGGTTATTACAATACCCCTGGATATACGTGGGGAGTATATCTTACAGGTGGATATGCTTATGTGGCTGATGGTGGTCTTGGATTGAGGGTGATAGATGTAAGTAATCCAGCCAATCCTCATGAGGTGGGTTATTACGATACTCCTGGATGGGCAATGGGAGTATATGTGACAGGTGGATATGCTTATGTGGCTGATGGTGGGGGTGGATTGAGGGTGATAGATGTAAGTAATCCAGCCAATCCTCATGAGGTGGGTTATTACGATACCCCTGGATATGCGTCTGGAGTATATGTTACAGGTGGATATGCTTATGTGGCTGATGAATGGGCTGGGCTTCAGATTCATCAGTTTTACGGTGTCTGGGTTGAAGAGGATGGCACACACTCTGTTACTAACCCCTTAAAAATAAAAGTGAATTCGGTGAGTAGATTTGACATATCTCTTGAGGTTAAGCGTGGTGCGAGGGCTGAGCTTAAACTTTATGATGTAGCAGGAAGACAGGTCTGGAAAGGATCCTACAATGCAGGAAGACACCACGTCTCAATTTCCTTACCTACCGGAACCTATTTCATTTACTCAAAAGTCAGGTATTTTAACAGGGTTGCTACTTATACCAAAAGATTGATAATTTCGAATTGAATTTGTTTTGAAAATAGCCATCGGCTTCCCCACGCACTTCGTGCGTGGGGAAGCCGATGACAACTCTCCCAAACAGCCCCTCATTGACATTAGAACCCCTGAAAGATACCTTTTACTACCATGGCTAAGTTCAAACTCGTCTCCCCGTATAAGCCTACAGGAGACCAGCCGAAAGCGATTCGCGAGCTTGTGGAAAATTTTAAAAAAGGCCATAAATTCCAGGTACTCCTGGGGGTAACTGGCAGCGGAAAAACCTTTACCATTGCCAATGTTATAGCCGAGTTGGGTAAGCCCACACTTGTTATTTCCCACAATAAAACCCTCGCCGCCCAGCTCTACGGTGAGTTCAAACAGTTATTTCCCGAAAATGCAGTTGAATACTTCATTTCCTACTACGATTACTATCAGCCTGAGGCCTACATTCCGGAAACAGATACTTATATTGAGAAAGAATCCTCAATAAACGATGACATCGAGCGAATGAGACTCAGGGCAACTGCCTCCCTCATGGAGAGGGAGGACGTAATCATTGTTGCCTCAGTTTCAGCAATCTATGGACTGGGTGACCCAGAGGACGTTAAAAAGCTCTTCATCCTTATTGAAAGAGGAGAAGAACTCGACAGAGACACCCTTTTAAGGAGACTTGTAGAAATTCAGTACACAAGAAACGATTACGACCTCCAGAGGGGAACTTTCAGGGTAAGGGGAGACGTCGTGGAACTCATCCCGGCTTATGAGGAAAATATCGTGAGAATCGAATTCTTTGGTGACGAAGTGGACTCCATCGAAATCATTCACCCATTGACAGACGAAGTACTTGAGGAAAAGGAGAAAATCGCTATCTATCCCGCAGGGCACTGGGTAACCACAAGGGATAAGATTGAAAGTGCCATCGAATCCATTGAGAAGGAGCTTGAGGAAAGGCTCAAAGAGCTCCGAATTCAGGGCAAATTCTTAGAAGCACAGAGGCTGGAACAGCGGACGAGATTTGACCTCGAAATGCTCCGTGAAATCGGCTACTGCCAGGGTGTGGAAAATTACTCGAGGCACCTTTCAGGACGTGCACCCGGACAGCGACCCTGGACATTGATCGACTACTTCCCCGACGATTTCCTCATGGTTATTGACGAATCCCATGTAACCATCCCCCAGTTGATGGGCATGTACAACGGGGACCGCTCGAGGAAGCTGACATTGGTTGAGTACGGCTTCAGACTCCCCTCTGCACTGGACAATAGACCCTTAAAATTCAGTGAACTTGAAGAAATGTGGGATAAGGTGATCTTTATGTCTGCCACCCCTGGTCCCTACGAACTCAAAAAATCCGGTGGCATTGTGGTTGAGCAGATTATCAGACCCACGGGACTCGTTGACCCCAAAATCACCGTGAAACCAACAAAGAATCAGATAGACGACATAATCAACGAGATCAGCAAAAGGGTGGAAAAGAAGGAGAGAGTTTTAATTACAACGCTCACAAAGCGGATGGCCGAAGACCTGGCCGATTACCTTTTTAAAATGGGATTCAGGGTAAAATATCTCCACTCGGAGATTGACGCTATTGAGCGAGTGGAGATACTTCGAGAGCTCAGGCTCGGGGAATTTGATGTTCTTGTTGGGGTAAACCTGCTCCGTGAGGGGCTCGACCTACCTGAAGTTTCACTTGTCATCATCACAGATGCAGATAAAACCGGCTTTCTACGCTCGGAGACATCATTGATACAGATTGCTGGCAGGGCAGCGAGAAATTCTGCCGGTGAGGTTATCATGTACGCTGACACCATCACACCGGCTATGAAAAAGGCCATCGAGGAAACAGAGAGGAGGAGGAAACTCCAGATAGAATACAACAAAAAGCACGGAATAGTGCCCAAAACCATTAAAAAATCCGTAGAGCAGGTTTTAAAAACCACCAAAGTTGCAGATGAGAGAATTTTGACGAAAGAGGAAAACGAAGTGGCAGAGGAAATTGAGGAGTTGAAGCGGTCCCTGGACAAATATGAGCTCATTGAAGAGCTTGAAAGACGCATGAAAATTGCAGCATCGCTCCTTGATTTTGAAAAAGCTGCCCTCTACCGTGATGCCCTCTTTGAGGCAAAAGGACACAAAAAAGAGAGACACAGGATTAAACGGAGAAGAAAGAAAAACTACATCTTTTAGAGGAGGTGAAGCCATGAAGGTCGCTTTACTTTTAGAAGATTTCGTGGAGGAATCTGAGTTTATGTACCCCTTTTACAGGTTTAAAGAGGAAGGATGGGATGTGGTTGTTGTAGCCCCGGAGGTGAGGGAATACAAAGGCAAAAATGGCCTTAAATTCAAGTCCGATCGGTCAATTGAGGATGGCATGGAGAAAGAATTCGACCTTGTTTTTATCCCCGGTGGCTATGCCCCGGATAGATTGAGAAGAAATGGAAAAATCCTTGAATTTGTGCGAAGAATGTATGAAGCGGGCAAACCTGTTTGCACCATCTGCCACGGCCCATGGGTACTTATCTCAGCGGGAATAATTAAAGGCAAGAAGGTAACAGGCTACTTTGCAATAAAGGATGACATCATTAACGCTGGTGGTAATTACACCGGTGAACCTTTTGAGAGAGACGGGAACCTCTTTACTGCTCAGGGCCCAAAGGCAATGCCAAAATACCTGAAATTCATTATAGAGAGTGTGAAATAGGCCACCGATTTGTGTCAGTTGTAAATATTGTGTAAACTAAACACGTATGAAAAGGCTACTATTTTTTCTGCTTCTTATCCTGCCACTATCAGCAAAGTTTCGCTGGATCAGGGCTGCAGAGATAGGCATAAAAGTCCCCGTGGTCTTAAGAAGTCCCAGCGATTACAGCGATCAGATTTTCAAAATCCCATTCGCTGACTATCTCAAGCCGGGAGAATCCGTTCTAAAAATCCATTACCAGATTCTTGACACCATTGCGAGGAGATTTTTCCTGAAAGTTTCATTAAACTACCACACCCTTCACAGTTCACTTATTAGCGATACATCAAACTATTTGAATCTAACTTTCCCAACCACCTGGCTCGGCAAATATAATAGACTTGAATTCTTCCTCGATGGCCCCATTGATTATGGGGTAAAAAACATCGTTGAAATTGACTCCATCGCCATCGGTGCTGACGTTGAGAGAAGAAACATACAGTTTTCTTCTCTCTCAAAATTCATAGAACTCTCATCAGGGAAACTCTATCTTGTGGCTCCAGAAAAGGCCAGTGTTAAAACACTTTCAGCGCTTTCCCTATTCTCTCAGGCCATAGGCTTCCTTTACGGTGACTCGGTTTATGTTGTTCTTGAAACCAACCCAGCGGGTGTTAAAAGTGGAGGGATAGTTGTAATCGGTACACCTGAAGAGCAGCCGTACATTTCAGAAATCCTGGGGAAAATCCGCCAGGATGCGGGGATGAACATTGCTCGTGGTTACAAGGGGAAATTCATCTGGCAAACAATTGGAGGTAAAAAAATCAGCAAAAAGGCGGGAGTACTCATATTTATCACAAACAATCTTGGAGTGCCTGTCTTGATCATATCTTCTGCTACTCCTGATGGAATTAGAAAGGGCCTCTCGGCGCTCCTTGACAACTCCTACGAGGTCCAAAATGGGCACGCAATTATCTCTGGGGCAGAAAGCTCTTTTTTGAATCAAAGATGGGTCGCACCGCCTGAAGGAAAGTTCAAACTCTCCGACCTGAAATGGAATGACATTTTACTGAAGGGAGAAAGGACTGATACAACAATTAGGATAAATTTCTTGCCCGGGACTAAATTTTATCCTCAAAGTGGCCACGTTAAACTCTCATTCGTCACGGACAAAATCCTTGATCCCTTTACGTCAAAATTCAGTATATTTTTCAATGGACATCCACTTGGAACCAATTACTTTTCTCAGGTCAAAAATGGACTCGATTTAAAAGCTCCCGGTGAGTTTATTCAGCTAAGGAATACTCTCAAAATTTATGTTGAATTGAGAAGTGTGGCTCATGACATCGAGCCGCATGTTTTCCTGAGCAATAAATCAGCTTTTGATATAAAAAGAACCTGGAGTGTTTCTCTTCCAGACTTGAAATACCTGAAATATATGGCATTTCCTGTGGGCGCTACCTATAAGAACCTTAAAACGGCCATAGTCATGGACCACTACACACCAGAGAAACTCAAGCTTGCAGTTAACTTCTCAAGATTTATCGGCCTGAGTGGCACTATAAATTCAACTCTTGTACTTTCCACGGCAGATAGCACTAAAAAATATGCAAAGGGGCGAAATCTTGTTCTCATTGGCCATGATTTTGATATCCTCAGCCCTGCTGATTCAAGTCTTTATGTAGAAGAGCTAATTTATCCACAGGGGAAAACATTTAGAACCTTCCTCGTGCTTCACTGTGTTGATGAGGACCAGATAGAGAAACTCTCAGACCTGTTCCAAACACTCGAGGGAGTCTCTGCTCTTTCCGGGCAGAGAGTGAATTTTAGCGACTCTGGCGTCAAGTACATTGAACCTGTAAAGAAATTCAGACTTGCCGGAAACTGGAAAAACACGCATCTTAAACTCTACCTAATTATCGCAAATATCTTTGTACTCCTTATCCTCCTGCTCAGGAACGTGCTAACATCTGCCTGATTCTTTCCACAGAATCCTTTGCCTTATCCGATATTGAGCTCAAGAGTCTCGATAAATTCAAGATGTAAAGCGCCTCAGAGTACTTCATGTCATCATCGTGCTGAAAAACGTAGTTTAGGATATAGCTCACATATTTATCAATCTTACTCTCAACTGTCTCAACCTTTTTGATTATTTCGTACTCCTTCTTTATCTCCTCTTCGTTGAATCCACTCTCAAGAACAACATCAAGCTGTGTGATAGCTTCGTAAACGCCCCTCACCGCATCAATGCTCTCCTTGGCCATTTCAAGCACTATTCTTCTCAGCTCCTCGGGCAAAAGGTCTTTGTTTTTCCTCAGAGGTAACCACTTTGCCACATCCTGCGCCCTGTCTGCAATCTTATCCTGATAGTAGAGATAGAGGAGCACATCGTTTCTGCTCACGGGCATCATTATCCTGTGGCTCAATGAATCTCTGATGGATTCCTTGAGCCTGTCCGCCTCTTTTTCAAGCTGATCCACTTTTCCACAGAGTCTCTCCATCTCATCGTAATTCTGCTTGTACCATTCTGTAACCGCCAGCTCGAGGGTTTCCACTGTATCTTTTACAACCTTGCCATGCTCAATCATTGGTTTGAATGGACTTTTTGAAAATATCTTAAGCCAGAAAGGCATAATTTCACCTCCTAAAAGATGTACATGAATATTTTAAAGAAAACTGCCGCCAAAACAGCAGCCACCGGTATTGTAACAAACCATGAAACCACAATATCCCTCAAAACCCCTTTATTGATAGCACTGAGACCGCGGGCGAGCCCCACACCCACCACAGCTCCCACCACTGTATGGGTGGTTGAAATGGGGAGTCCCATTCGGGAAGCAACAAGCACAACAGTTGCAGCTGAAAAATCGATACTGAAGCCGCGAGTATTTGTAAGCTCCGTAATCCTTGTCCCCACAGTTTTCATTACCCTGTATCCGTAGGTGGTCACCCCAATTGCAATTCCAATACCACCGTAGGCCAGAATCCACTTTGGTACCGGCACCATAAACCCCTGCAATCCCCCTTTTATTGCACTATACACAGCCGCAACAGGTCCTATCGCGTTGGCAACATCATTGGCTCCGTGAGCAAGTGCCACGTAACAGGACGTTATCACCTGAACGCTCTTGAATATATTTTCAACAGCCTGATACTCATCCGCAGCATCCCTCCTGAAGTGAACCCAGATTTTCGAGGCCAGGAAGGCCACAAGAGCAAAGCCCAGCCCCACAAGCGCTGCCTTCACGAGGTCCTTTCCGTGAACCGTTTTAATATAGAAGGTCATCCCAACGATAAAAAAGGCGAGACCTATCCAGATCGGTGCCCACTTCTTCGCATTTTCATAGGGCTTCTTTGTATTCAAGATACTCAGCCTTATAAGCCAGAAAACGGCGAAGCCCACAAGTCCCCCGAGAATGGGCGAAATTATCCAGCTCAAAACTACATAGGTAAGCTTTGTCCAGTTGACAATTTTCGGGCCCGCATAGAGTAATCCGTAACCTACAATTCCACCTATGATAGAATGTGTGGTAGATACAGGGAGACCGTAGTAACTGGCAATCAAAAGCCAGACACCAGCAGCAAGAAGAGCAGAAAGCGAGCCATAGATAACCACATCTACGTTGTTTATGACCATGGGATTGATTATGCCCTTTCTCACAGTCTCTGTAACGTGTTTGCCAAAGAAGTACGAGCCGGTAAATTCAAGGATAGCCGCGATGAAAACAGCCTGTAGAGGAGTGATGGCTTTCGCACCAACTGCCGTACTCATGGAGTTGGCTGTATCGTTTGCACCTATACCCCACGCCATGAAAAACCCTATAACAAGGGTGAGAACAACTAAGAGTTCCATTTCACCTCACCTGAATTTATTCCAGGTAGCCCCTGGTGCAAGATTATAATGGAATTACGCTGAACTTTTCTCAGCAGGAATGAGAATAGAAAGAATTACGGAAATAGCAAGGATTGAAACTATAACTGCAAGTGAAATAAGGTTGTGTATTTCAACTATTCTCGAAATGAGCATTTTTACGCCAACAAAAACAAGGATAATAGCCACCCCATACTTCAGAAATCTGAAAAGCATAACAAGGTTACTCACAAGGAAGTAGAGGGACCGTAGACCCAGAACGGCAAAAATGTTGGATGTATAGGCAATAAACGGGTCTCTCGTTATGGCAATCACTGCTGGAATGGAATCAAATGCAAAGATTATATCTGAGGTTTCTATCAGAATCAGAGCCAGCAACATGGTTGTAATGAAGGTTTTCCCCATCTTTTTGATAAAGAACTTACCCTGATGAGCCCTGAATGTAACCGGGAATTTGCTTCTTATAAACTTCAGTATCTTGCTCTCTGAGGGGTCAATGGTTTTATCCTTCTCAAAGAAAAGCTTCCCACCTGTATAAATGAGTATCAATCCAAAGACATAAGTCATCCATTCAAACATCTTAATAAGCTCAATCCCTGCCACTATAAAAATTCCCCTGAAAACTATTGCACCAAGGATTCCCCACTTTAGGACACGCGGCTGGTATTTTGGATGAATATCAAATTTTGAGAGGATGACAACAAAGACAAACAGGTTGTCCACACTAAGGGATTCCTCCACAAGATATGCCGTCAGGAATTCGATGGCCTTCTCCTTACCAACGTAAAAATAGACCCCCACATTGAAAAGAAGGGCAACACTGATCCACATCAAGCTGTAAAGGAGGGCCTCACGGGTGGAGATCACGTGAGACCTTCTATTTAACACCTCAAGGTCAACGTAAATGAGCCCTCCAATGATGAGAAAAAAGGCAACAGTCATTATGATTTCATGGATAGCCATAGAATCAAAGGATAATCAGGCTTTAGCAAATTAACAACCGGATTTGGGAGTGAAGTGCTGGAAAATAATGGAGACTAAACAGGCTTTACAAATTGATGAGTCACTTGAAATCTAAGCCCGTTCGAAAAATCTCAAAACCTTTGATTTTTAATAAAAAATTTGCCCCCTCCTTATTCCTCCCCCACGCACAAAGTGCGTGGGGGAGGATAGGAGGGGGAATTTTCGAACGAGCTCCTCTAAATCTCCCTCTCCCACTACGTGGGAGAGGGGTGGGGTGAGGGTTCTTAATTTAAAACAGGATCTACTCGTCCATTTGGTAGTAAACCTGTATGTATCAAAAAGCGTCGGCAAATTTTATGCTTTTCTCACATCCGTCTGTGCGACACCCCAGAGGAGACATCAGTCTTTGGTCTTATATCAGGTCTATTCGTCAACAAGTATACCGATCTCTGGTACCCGCTGAAGCATGTCATCTCCGTGTGGTGCGTCCTTTAGCTCTTCTGTCAGGTCGCGTCCTGCATAATGCCTGACAAAGTGCTTGCCACCCTTCCAGAGAAAGCTATCCGTCACATCATAGATACGGCCTTTGTAGGCAATGTAGGCCTTGTTGCCGTTCTTTCCGTCAAAATCTGCTAATTGTTTTAGGGTTAGTTTTATCATTTTGATGTTTTTTGGGCGGGCCGACCTTCGGTCGGCCCGCCCCTTTTTATTTACTTCAAAAACTTCTTCACAAAGGGTGACGTCTCGCCTGTCCTCATGAAATGACCGGATGGACCCTCGCCGAGGAACTCAGAGAACCAGGACTCGTGCTCAATTTCCTCGTGGAGGATAGAAAGCGCCAGATCATAAGTTCTGTGGTCTTTCCCATAGGTCATATTACAGATCTGTGTGTACCCTCTTACTGCACACCTTTCTGCCTCAACCAGCACCTTCAGGATTGCTTTCACATCTGTTGGATCCTCTGGCAGGTAAGCCGGTGGACATGCCGACATGTCATGAAACTCCTTCATGTCTTTAGGTAGCTGGCCACCTAACTCATAGATTCTCGGAACCAGGGCCTCAAAGTGATTTCTATCCTCAATTCTCGCTGCCTCTGCAATCTCCTTCAATCCCTCACCTTCTAATCCAATTAGATTTGCTCTGAGGATTGTGTAATAATAGTAGGTTGTGAGCTCTGCTGCTGCGTTTTTTACGAGAAGCTCCAGGAGTTCATCAACATTGACTCCTGCATTTTCTACCATTTCTCTTGCTACTTTTGCCATGATTTTTAACCTCCCTTATTTTAGAATTGTTATAAACACATAATAAGACCAAAATAAAATTTTGTCAAATAATTTGGAGCACGTTCGAAAAATCTTTCTCTGTATCTAAATTTGTCAAATAACTGGACCTAAGTTCCCCTCCCCCACTTGCTTTGCAAGTG
>WFZT01000118.1 GCA_015489415.1 Caldifarciminota bacterium
AATGCAAGCTCGCTTATAAGCTCACCTGCATGGGGTGCAACTATCCCTGCTCCAAGAATAGTATCAGTACCCATGTCCACAATTATTTTTACAAATCCGTCATACTCCATCATTCCGATTGCCCTTCCATTGGCTGCAAGGGGGAAACGGCCCACAACTATACCAAATCCACGACTCCTTGCTTCCCTCTCTGATAAACCGACGGTCGCGATCTCCGGCATTGTATAGACCACACCTGGGATGACCCTATTCACAAACGATGAATCTTCTCCAGCGGCTTTTTCGGCCGCAATTATCCCTTCCCTGTGTGCCTTATGGGCAAGCATGGGCATTCTTGCTACATCACCAATGGCAAAGATTCCCGGAACAATGGTCTCCAGAGTCTCGTTGACTTTAATGAATCCACGCTCGTCTGTTTCGATCCCGGCAGTTTCAAGACCTAAGTTTTGTGAGTTTGGCCTTCTACCCACGGAGAGGAGAATTTTATCCACCTCAAATGTCTTCTCTTCTCCCTTTATCAGGGCTTTTACGCGAACAGGACCTGTCCCCTCGTATCCTATGGCCTTCGAGGAGGTGTAGATTTCTACTCCCATTGCTTTAAGGTTTTTCTCAACAACTTTTACAAGGTCCCGGTCGATCCCCGGCAGTATTTGCTCCATGAGCTCAACCACGATTACCTTTGTCCCAAGTCTTGAATAGATTGTTGCAACCTCAAGGCCAATGACTCCACCACCGATTACAAGCATCCTCTCAGGGATTTCACGTATATTCAGGGCCTCACTGGATGAAATTACAGGACCACCAAATTTGAAGCCGGGAATTTCGATGGGACTCGAGCCTGTTGCAATTATCGCGTTTCTGAATTTAATCTCCTCGTCATTCACAACAATGCGGTCTCTACCTATAAATTTTGCCTCACCATTTATCCACTCAACTCCGTTGTGTTTAAATAGGAATTCAACCCCTTTTACCAGTCTATCAACTACAGAGGACTTCCAGGAATTTAGCTTTTCAACGTCCACTCTTGGCTCTTCAAAATATATCCCGGCATTGCGGAATTTTCTGGCCGTGTGTATGGTTTCAGTGGCACTCAGAAGTGCTTTAGTGGGAATACACCCTTCATTTAGGCAGACACCACCGAGACGTTTTTTCTCAATAACGAGAACCTCCCGCATTAGCTGGCCGAGCCTGATGCCAGCAACGTACCCACCGGGCCCTCCACCAATAACAACATTCTCAACCTCAATCATTATTCCTCTCCTTTTTTGAAAAATTTTAACGCACTTAATTATACAACTAAGTTGGGGACTCAAACTATCGGAATGGGAAATTTATTTAATCTTTCTTAAGCGAAATGCCCCCTCCCGTCACCCTCCCCCACTTGCTCCGCAAGTGGGGGAGGGAAGGTGCTGCGTGCTTCCGGCCCACGAGCTTCGCTTGTTAAGAAGTGGTGGTGCGTACACTACATTGTGTATGATCACTTCCACAAGATTTTCCTCTCCCCCGCATAAATACTTGCGGGTAGAGGAATGAGGTGAGGGGTAACAACTTAAATTCAATTATTTGCGAAATGTCTCACCGCTTGCGAAGAAAGTGGGAAAAGGATGCTATGATGAGTTCCCACTTATAACTTCGTTTGTGTGGATTTTTGGGAAAAATTCGCTTGGAGAAGTAAAGGATTATCCTGATGAGATGTTTATTTCTTAAAAATCTGGTTGTGTGTGCCTATTCTCAAAAGGTGTATGGATATTTTACCATCTGGTTCCAGTACTCTTCGATAAAGGACGATAATATCTCCACCTAAATGAAAGTCCCGCACATCTTTAAAGTCCCCCTTCAAAGAATGGTCTCTTGCTTCTTTAGGTAATTCTTTACCTTCAAGAAGCAAGCTTAAAAATTTTACAAATTTTTCAAATTGTTTGTCGCTGAGCTTCAGGTTGGCGAGGTCTTTTTTAAATTGCTTGTGCCTTTTTAGTCCCACTTTTTACTGCCTTTCTGAGGTCTTCTATTGTAACCTCCTCCATATTGATGCCTTTCCTTGAGTCTTCTATCGTTTTCAAAGTAACATCATCAGGTAACTCTATGGAGAAAGGGATTCCTCTTTCATAAACAACCTGAGCAAGAAAGATATTTATGGCATCGCTAAGTGTTAGACCATATTTCTTGAAAATCTCTTTTGCCTGAATTTTGAGGTTTTTGTCAACATAAACATTTGTTCTAACTTTGCCCATTCAAATCACCTCCACACAATAATTAACACAAAGTTTGCGTTTTATCAAGCGTATCCCTTTTGACCAAGTATTATCTATGCACCACAAACATTTTTCGGAGAGAATTGTCCCCTTCACTTGCCTCTTACAAGACATTAAAATAGTGCCAATGTTTAAGAGAGTTCTTGTTGCCAATCGAGGTGAAATAGCAGTCAGAATTATTTACGCTCTAAAAGAGCTGGGAATTGAATCTGTTACAGTTTATTCTGAAGCGGACAAGGATGCCCTTCACGTCCAACTCGCAGACTATGCCATCTGCATTGGCCCACCACAGCCCAAGCAGAGTTACCTGAACTTCACGAACATCATCAGTGCTGCCATTGCTACAGGTTCAGATGCAATTCATCCCGGTTATGGTTTTCTTGCCGAGAATCCTGAATTTGCCGAGGCGGTTGAGGCAAGCGGCCTCAAATTCATCGGTCCCACCTCTGAAACAATCAGGCTCATGGGAGACAAGATTGAAGCCAAAAAGATCATGAAAGAGGCCGGAGTGCCCGTTTTGCCCGGTACAGATGAGGCCATCAGTGATTATAACGAGGCCGTTGAGGTTGTGAAAGAGATAGGATTTCCAGTGATAATTAAGGCCGCCGCCGGAGGCGGCGGCCGTGGCATGCGCGTCGTCCACAATGAGAATGAACTCGAAAATGCCTTCCAGCTCGCGCGATCAGAGGCAGAGGCCGCATTCAACGACCCACGTGTTTATATCGAAAAATACATTGCAAGACCCCGCCATATCGAGATTCAGGTACTGGCAGATGAGCATGGCAATGCAATTCATCTTGGTGAAAGGGAGTGCTCCATCCAGAGGAGACACCAGAAATTGATCGAAGAGTCCCCGTCTCCGGTAGTGGATGAAAAAATCCGAGAAAGGATGGGAGAAATCGCTGTAAGAGGTGTTAAAAAGATCAATTACCATTCTGCCGGCACCCTCGAATTCCTTATGGATGAGGATGGAAACTTTTACTTTATGGAGATGAACACACGAATTCAGGTTGAGCATCCTGTGACAGAGATGGTAACAGGACTCGACCTCGTAAAAAGGCAGATACTGATCGCGGCTGGTGAAAAGCTTGAGCTCAAGCAGGAAGATATTGAGATAAAGGGTCATGCTATTGAAACCCGAATAAATGCTGAAGACCCGGATAGGGGATTCAGGCCATCACCGGGCAAGATTGAGCTTCTGCACTTCCCCGGCGGCCCAGGGGTAAGGGTTGACTCCTACGTTTATCAGGGATATACCATTCCACCCTATTACGATTCTCTTATTGGAAAACTCATCGTAAAAGGTATGGACCGCGAGGAGGCGGTTTCCCGTCTCAAACGTGCCCTTGAAGAAGTTGTTATCGAAGGAATTATTACCACAGTGCCGTTCTATCAGGAGTTGATTGAGCATCCGGATTTTGTATCCGGAAACATTGATACTGGATTTATAGAAAGATTCCTCAAAGATAGGGGGTAAAATTGAAGACCCTCCTTGACCTCGCCTACAGAATCGGTGACATCACGGAGTTTTTCATCTCGATCATTGTATCCTTCAGAGAGTTTGGAAAGATTTTGAAAAGGTTCCCCTATGATTTTTATTCACTGGGGGTTGGCTCGCTTCCCATCGTAGTTTTGACATCTGCATTCACCGGCATGGTGAGTTCTGTCCAGATCGCCTATCAGATCCGGGATTATGCGCCCCTTGACCTTCTTGGCGCGGGCGTTTCCAAGATGGTGATGGTGGAGCTCGGCCCTGTGCTCACAGCACTTGTGGTGGCCGGCAGGGTGGGAGCCGGCATCGCTGCTGAGCTTGGAACAATGAGGGTCACCGAGCAGATTGATGCACTCGAATTTATGGCAATTGACCCCATCAGGTTTCTTGTTACCCCGAAGATTCTCACTGGCCTGATTGCACTTCCCATTCTCACCATTTTTGCCGATTTTATTGCTATTCTTGGCGGCGCATTTGTTTCGAAGGTTGTCATGCAGGTGAATTACTCCGTGTTCTTTCAGTGGATAAAAACCTTGTTCGTGCCCCTTGATCTCTTTGGCGGACTGGCTAAATCGGTAGTTTTTGGATTTCTAATCTCATTTATCGGCTCTTACACAGGATTTTCCACCGGAGGGGGCGCTGTAGGAGTGGGTAAATCCACGACTAAAGCAGTAGTGTATTCATCCATTTTCATCCTCATTGCAGACTATTTCCTCGGTGTCTGGATATTTGGGAAATGATAAGGATTGTTGACCTTTATAAGAGTTTCAACGGTAAGCCCGTTCTTAAGGGCATCAATCTGGAAATCAGGGACGGGGAAACGCTTGTAATCCTCGGCATGAGCGGCACTGGCAAGTCTGTTTTGCTTAAGCACATAATGAGACTGTTTAAACCCGACCGGGGTGAGATTTATATCGACGGAATTGAGGTAACAGGTTTGCCCAAGAAGAAGGTTTATGAGATCAGAAAGTTGTTCGGATACGTCTTTCAGGAGCCTGCGCTTTTTGATTCCATGACAGTTTATGAAAATGTAGCATTGCCCCTTAAAGAGCACGGATTACCTGTAGAGGAGATAGAGAAAAAGGTTGGCTGGGCCCTGCAGATGGTTGCTCTTGATGGTGTAGAGGACAAATTCCCCGACGAGCTTTCCGGTGGAATGCGAAAGAGGGTTGGAGTTGCAAGGGCCATTGTCCAGATGCCCAAGTATCTCATCTATGACGAGCCCACCACAGGGCTTGATCCTGTAACAGCAGATAGAATCAACGATTTAATGATTTTCTTGAATGATGAGCTTAAAATTACAAGCATAGTTGTAACCCATGACATCCGCTCCGCTCTCAAAATTGCAGACAGGCTCGTCTTGATGCACGAAGGAAAGATTGTTGTTGACACCCCGGTTGAAAAAATCCGTGAGGCGGAGCACCCTGTTTTGAAAGAATTCTTAAAGACAGTGGAAGGAGCATAATGAAAGAGATAATCGGAGTCATACATCTAAAACCTTTACCGGGCAGTCCAAGGGCATGGGAGAGGTTTGAGGATATCCTTAACTTTGCCCTCAACGACGCAGAAAACTATCTCAAAGGTGGAATTGATACCGTGATTGTAGAAAACTTCGGGGACGCTCCATTTTCATGTGGAGCCGTTGATCCCCACACTGTTGCCTACATAACCCATGCCATTTTGAAGATTAAAGAAAAATTCCCTGAGCTGAAGATTGGTGTAAATGTTTTAAGAAACGATGGTAAAGCAGCTATTGGCATTGCTGCTGCCACAGGTGCGGGATTTGTAAGGATCAATGTTCTTACTTATGCCATGGTGACTGACTGTGGAATCATTGAGGGTGATGCCCGTGAAATTAACATGTACAGAAAATTGCTTAATCCAGAAATCAAGATCTATGCTGACATCCTTGTGAAGCATGCGTTCCCTTTGAATGAATACAATCCGGTTCAGGTGGCAAAGGACACTGCACTCCGTGGGGGAGCAGATGCAATTATTCTTACAGGTGAGTCAACAGGGGCAACGGCGGATGTGGAACTGCTGCACATCCTGAAGGAAGAGCTCAGGAATACGCGAATTTTAATCGGCAGTGGGGTGAGCATAGAAAATATCGTGGAATATAAAGAGGCTGATGGATTTATCATTGGAACATCACTTAAAAAGTACAGTCTTGTGGATAATCCTGTCGATCCCGGCAGAGTTAAGCAAATTGTTGAGGCAATAAAATCGTTGTAAACGGAGAGCTTGCCATGAAGAAAGTCCTGATTATTGGCTCCGGTGGGAGGGAGCATGCAATTGCGTGGAAGGTGAAAAAGGGAGCAAAAGTTTATGTTGCTCCCGGCAACGGCGGAACTGCTGAAATTGCTACAAATGTGCCCATCAATGTGGATGACTTTGCTACCCTTGTGAATTTTGCCAGGTCCGAGGGTATTGATTTGACTATTGTAGGGCCGGAAAAACCTATAAGTCTTGGCATTTACGAGGCCTTTAGCGAGGTGGGGTTAAAAATTCTGGCTCCCTCAAAGAAAGGGGCAAAGCTTGAGGCTTCAAAAATATTTGCCAAAAATTTCATGAAAAAATACGGAATACTCACTGCGGATTTCAGGGCATTTGGACGTTTTGAAGAAGCGGCTGCATTTATCAAATCAAGGGATAAATTCCCGGTTGTCATAAAGGCTGATGGCCTTGCCGCAGGGAAAGGTGTGGTGATTGCAAAGAGCCCGGAGGAGGCGCTTGAAACCCTGAAAAGCTTTATGATAGATGGGAAGTTCGGAGAGGCCTCAAAGAAGGTGGTTATAGAAGATTTCCTTGAAGGTCAGGAATTTTCCATTTTTGTTCTGACAGATGGCAGGGATTTTAAAGTTTTAGGGGGTGCGTGTGATTACAAGAGGCTGTTGGATGGAGACCGAGGCCCAAATACTGGTGGCATGGGATCAGTGGCTCCTGTTCCATTTTTAACGCACGAAAAATTGAAAAAGGTGGTCGAAAAGATTATCGAGCCCACAGTAACAGGGATACAGGCTGAGGGGCTCGACTACAGAGGTTTTCTTTACTTTGGACTTATATGGACTGCTGAGGGGCCACAGGTGCTTGAGTACAACGTAAGGCTTGGTGACCCTGAAACTCAGGCGATTATGCCCATTCTTGAGGGAGACCTACTTGAGGCAGCAGAGTTGCTCCTTGAGGGGCGACTTCGGGATGTGGAGATCAAGGAGCCTCAGAAAAAAGCTGTAACAGTTATTGCTGCCTCACTTGGGTATCCTATTAAATATGTGACGGGGAAGAGGATTAGTGGTTTGAATTATGACGAGGATACCCCCCTCCCAGCCTCCCCCCATGCACTTCGTGCATGGGGGGAGGCGAAAGGTGGGGGGCACGTCATTTTCCATGCAGGCACGGAAAAACGCGATGATGGAATTTATACAGCCGGTGGGCGGGTTTTAGCAGTGACAGGTGTGGGAGAGAGCTATGAAAATGCCATGTCCAGGGCCTACAACAGGATTGAAAAGATTCATTTTGAAGGAATGTACTATCGGCTTGATATTGGTGAGAAGTGGACAAGAAAGATTCTCATCATTGCGGGTAGCGAGTCCGATAAGGAGTTTGTCTCTTCCGGTACCGAAATTCTCGAAAAATTGGGCATCCCTTATGAATTTAAGGTCATCTCTGCGCACAGGAATTTGAGGGAGCTTGTGGATTTTATATCCAATTTCAGAGGTTTTGAAGTGATAATTGCCGTTGCGGGCTTGAGTGCCCATTTACCGGGTGTAATTGCGGGATTGACTTCCCTGCCGGTGATAGGAGTTCCAAGAGACGTGGGACCTTTAAATGGGATGGATGCCCTTTATTCTATGGTTCAGATGCCACGCGGAGTGCCTGTTGCAACCATGGCAATTGGTAAGCATGGAATGATTAATGCTGTGCTCTATGCCTTGAGGATTCTTGCAAATAAATATCCGTGGGCCAGGAAGGCCCTTGAAAACTGGAGAAAATGATGGACTGGCAGGAAGTAAAAGAAAAAATCGAGGGAATTAGGAAGAAGGGCGGCAAAATAGTTTTTACAAACGGTGTTTTTGATATTCTGCACCGTGGACATGTGGAGTACCTTGCCTTTGCCCGTTCACTGGGTGACGTGCTTGTGGTGGGAATTAACACCGATGAATCCGTGAGGCGAATAAAGGGACCTGCGAGGCCAATAAATACGCTTGAAGACAGGATGTATGTGCTCCAGCACTTAGATGTGGTTGACTTTGTGGTGCCTTTTGAGGAGGATACCCCGGCGAGACTTATTGAATTTCTCCTCCCTGATATTCTTGTGAAGGGGGCGGACTATGAGCTCGATGAAATTGTGGGAAGGGAGATAGTTGAGAAGCATGGGGGTGAGGTGGTCAGAGCACCCTTGAAAGAAGGATATTCAACCACCAGGCTGATTAAGAAAATTGTAGAGATGTCAAAGGAGCTTGGAGTTGATAAGATGGAGCTTAGGACTCCTTTTGTGGCGGTGGATGCGATCATCCAGATTTTTCAGGGCGATGAACTCAAAGGGATTGTGCTAATCGAGCGAAAATATCCACCTTATGGATATGCGCTTCCCGGTGGGTTTGTGGATTATGGTGAAAGTGTGGAGCATGCGGTGGTCAGGGAGGCGAAGGAAGAGACCGGGCTGGATGTGAGAAATTGCAGGCAGTTTCATGTTTATTCTGATCCATCCCGTGACCCGAGACGGCACACGCTCTCGGTGGTTTTCACGTGTGAAGCTGAGGGTGAGCCTGTGGGACGCGACGATGCCCGTCGCGCGCACATCTTTAAGCTGGAAGAAATACCACTGGAAAAAATGGCCTTCGACCACAAGAAGATTTTGCAGGATTTTATCAAGAGGGTGGGGATGGTGTGATTGGGACTGTTTGAATCTCGACCATAGTAAAAAATTATTGCTGGTAGCTGAATAAAGTTCTAATGCTTTAATGAGTAAAACCATTCACAAGTATCGAAATAGAAACAATCTTAAATTCTCCTTGACATTTCTGTTATTTACAACTACTATCGCGGTTGTTATAAATTGGATATTTTAAAAATTTATTCACAGGCGAGACTATGAATGAAAGAGTTTCCATAGGAAATTCACTAAATGGAAAAGATTACTTTAATTATTACTTTAGTGGAGTTGTTTGGATAGTTGATTTCTTCCTGTTGATATCTTCAAGAACATCCACAGGACATTTATTAGAGTTAGTTCAAAAAATACCTACAGTAATAAGCATAATCTTGGTTGTAGCAATTCCATACGTTGTTGGTTTTGCGTTAAGCCCATGTGGAAATTGTGTGACAAAATGGATCAGAAAAATATTTGACGATCCTGTTGATTGGGTATTAGTGCTGGGGGATGAGCCAACTTGGGATAAAAAACACAAAGGTAAAAGACTGGCAGGAGTGTGGAGAAAGAGTCTGTATGACAAAATAAAAGAATTAGTGGGAAAAGATATTAAGTATTCACCATTTTTCTGGGTGCGTACTTATGTTGAGATATTCTCTCCGGAGAACGGAAGAAAGCTGGCAGACCGAGCGCTTATACTTGCAAATTTAACCGAAAGCTTAATATTACCATCTTCTTTGTTGTCTTTTTTAATACTAGAGCAGATCGGTTTGTCATGTATTGTTAGTTTTTTAATTTCGGTTCTAATATTCTCACTATTGTGCTATAGATACATGCAACTCAGAGAACATTGGGCTAAGCATGTTTACAGAGTATTCTATTTTACACAACATCAAAAATAGTTAGAAACTAAAGATTAGATATAATCTACAAAACCGCACGATTTTTTAAACATTTAGAAATACCTTATTAGCTGTGGGGGGAAATTCGAAGATTTTCTCAAATAAGTGGCGATTACCCTCAATTTGCATCGATGATTAAAAATTATATTCCACCATTTCCTCTGCTGCTTTTAGCACGGTTTCGGGTTTGATGTTTCGCATGCATTTGAAGTGTTTTAATGGGCAGGCCGTGCTCCCGTGAAGGGAGCACGGCCTGCACTCCAACCCCTTCACCTCTATTATCCTCGCATTACATGGCCTGAAACCAAACTCGGGCACCGTGGGACCAAAAATTCCAATTGTCGGTACACCATAAGCAGCCCCTATATGCATGGGAGCTGAATCGTTGGACACAACAAGTTTTGACTTCTCAATAACTTTCAAAAGCCCCGGTATGGTGGTCCTGCCAACCATATCAATTACCTGCCCGCTAAAACCATTCAAAAACCTGCGGTCTTCTTTCCCTCCAACAGCGACCACTTCAATTTCAGGAAATTTTTCTTTGAACATCCGTACAAATTCACCAAAATACGGCCAGACCTTGGTTTCGTGCTTAGCTCCCGGCGCAACGACAACATATCTTTCAGGAAGTTCAAGCTCTATGGGTACACTCTCAAGCTTTGGGCAGGGAGTGGGTAAGTCAATGCCAAGAGCCTTTTTTATTGGGGCAGCATAAAGCTCGTAAACTGGTACCTCTTTGATTTGCTTTGTCCTTAAAGCCCTGAGCCTCTCCCTTCGACGATTATCATAAAAAGCTCGATGAGTTGCCCCTGATAAACCCACGAGGATTATACTCAGGACCTTCCTCTGGAGGTCGAAGACATAATCAAAATTCTGAGAGCGGATCTCCTTCACAATTCTCACAATATCAGATAACCCATAAGGCTTGGGAATTTTGATGATTCCTCTGAGTCTCGAATCGTGCCCGTAGAGTCCTGCAAAATGGCTGTAAGTTGCAAGATAGACTTCGTTACCTTTAAGCAACTCCAAAACTGAAGACAATATTACGAGGTCCCCGAGCGATGAGAGTCTTATAAGCAAAATTTTTCTGCTCAATTATACCTCGAACGGAGAATTCTGATTTGACTTAAGAAGATTCAGGGCGTCCTCCAGCGGGACGGGTTTTGAGAAGAAAAAGCCCTGAGCATGATCCACCCCCAGATTTTTCAAAAAGTTGAGCTGCTCACGGGTTTCGATTCCCTCTGCAATGATGCCGATATCCAGCTCCTTTGCCATTGTCACAATTGCCCGGACTATGGCTTCACTGTCCCTATTACCGGGGATATCAATGATAAATGAGCGATCTATTTTAAGGTGGTCTATGGGAAGTTTTTTAAGGTACGAAAGGGATGAGTATCCTGTCCCGAAATCATCAATATCAATCATGATTCCTTTATCTCTCAGGATATCCAGCTCTTGTTTTATTTCATCTATATTGGACATCAAAGCACTTTCCGTGATCTCAAACGCGAAATGGTCGGGCGATACCCCGGAGTTTTCAACTCTTTTAATAATGCTTTCGAGAAGAATATCCTTTCTCAACTGGTAGGGAGACAGGTTTACTGCCATTCTGAACTCATCCTTAATTTTTATAAATTTCTCAAGGTCACTTGCAGCTCTGAATAGGACCCACTCCCCTACTTCCGAAATAAGACCCAGCGCTTCCAGCTCAGGAACGAATTCTGCTGGTGAAACCCATCCAAGTTTTTCATCCGACCACCTGAGTAACGCTTCAAATCCTATGATTTCGCCGCTATTCAAATCTACCTGTGGTTGGTAAAAAAGCATAAAGTCCATGTTTTTCACGGCTTCTCTTAAGCGGTTATCCAGAATAAGTTTTTTGCCCATTTTCTGGGTCATCTCTTCGGTGAAAAATCTATAACTCCCTGCTCCATCTCGCTTGGAATTCTTTAGCGCAGCATCTGCCTGCGATATCAAGTCCTTTTCTCCAGGACCATCAGGATAGACAGCAATCCCGATATTCAAGTCAAGATAGACTTCATCTCCATTGATTTGGAAAGGCTCTCTAAATGCGTCAAAAATCTTTGATATCCAGTATCTAATCTCATCATCAACTTTAATGCCCTCGATTAAAATGGCAAACTCGTCCCCGCCAATCCTGGCAACAATACTGTCAGCGCCGGTATTCCTTTTTAGCCTTTGAGATACTTCAATCAATACCTGATCCCCGCGGTCAAAGCCAAAGGTGCTATTTATTTCGCTGAACCCCCAGATGTCAACATAAAAAAGTGCAACCTTTTCCCTGCGCACCCGCGCCTTCTCGAGGGCGGCCTCCAGCATCTCCTGGAGATAGAGTTTGTTGGGTAGTCCTGTAACCGGGTCGTTGTAAATCAAATCCCTTAGCCTTTCCTGCAAACTACGCTCCCTCGTGATGTCTCTACCTGTCAGGACAAAGTGTGTAACCTCACCATTTTTCGAAATTACAGGGGCAACAAACTCCTCAAGATGATAGATTTCTCCATTGGGTTTTCTACCTACAAAGAGCCAGGGAAATGCTTTCCCCTCTTTGATCTTTTTATGGAACTCCTCGAGGTCTTTCTCCGAAGTGACGGCAGGTTTACATATTGCAGTCTTTTTACCAACGAGTTCTTTGGGGTCAAATCCCATTATGTCCCTTACAGCAGGATTTGCAAACAGTATGTTACTATCTTTATCGGTAATGATGATCATTTCTTTACTGTGTTCAAAAGCCCTAATGAGAAGTCGCTCAAATTCAATTCTGGTTATCATCTCAAAAGCAAACGAAAGATCGTCTCTTATCTCTTTGAGAAGTCGCTCCTCCTCTGGATCATTTATCACAAGTGGCTTATCCGAGTAGATACCGATAACCGCTTTGATATTGCCATTATCTTTGATAGGAATGTAGGCAGCAGATTTATATTCAAGTTTGAGAAGCGTTTTAACCCATGGCTCATCTTCATTCTCAACATTTTCAACGACAAATATTTCCCCTTTCCTCAACTTTTCTCCGGGCATTGTGTCCAGTGAAGAAAGGAGAGAAGAGAGAACCTTTTCACTTTCCTTAATGTATTCAGCCGGGCCTTCACAGGCCACAGGCTTGAGCTTGCTGTCTTTGTAAACTCCGGCCCAGGCAAATTTAAATCCTCCCTCATCCACAAAAACCTTACAGGCTTTTTTGAGGAGCTCCTCACGATTTTCTGCAACAATAATAAGACGATTTATCCTTGAAAGGGTGCGGTAAAGCCTGTTTATGAGATTTATACGTTCTTGCTGAGCATATATCTTTTTAAGGAGGGAATTCATAATAAAATCATACGCAACAAATATGACAAGGAGGGTGACTACCACGAAAGCTATGAAGAAGATGGTGACATTGTGGAATATTTTGATTAAGTGGTGACTTCTGATAATTTCAAGAAAAGTGACACTAAGAGCTACGAATATGACGCTCAATAAAACTACAGTTAACCAGAGCTGCCTTTTTATATAATCCATATATCCTCCCCTTTCTTGCCCCGGGGTACATCATAATTGCTATTGTAAAGACCCCCTGCCTTTTAGTCAAATAACGACCAGAACCAGGCTTAAAAACATAAAATTGCTGGATTTTCAAGAGGGAATCCTTCACCCTGTCCCTTATCCTGCATAAGTAAAAAGTCTTTCCCCCTTCCGCATAAATTTATTTGCAGGGGGATGGACATTGAGTCGAACATCCGCCATAAGTAAGGCAAAGAAAATACTTACACCCTGGGAAATATCAATCCTGAAGGCAGGATTTTTCGAACACACTCTCCCTGCTCTGAGCCCGTTCGAATATGTTTCCCTGGCTATTTTGTTGCTACGAGTGAATAGATTGACCAGAAAAGTGAGCTTAAACAAGTATCTCTAAGCATGATAAGCAGCGAACTCCCTCCCTTCCTCTGGAAGGGAGGGCTGGGGTGGAATGGATAAGTTTAGTGGTAAAAAAGCATGTTCAGGAATATCGCTTCATTAGACATTCAAAATCCAGAGATGGTTAATCTTTTCCCATTCTCCCCTGACCCCTCCTTCCCCGGGGAAGGAGGGGAAATTTACCGACTGGTCTTCGATAATTAATGAGATTATGAGAACCTTTAAAAGGGCGCAATTTAATTTAGGATTTTTCGAACACACTCCCCTGCTCTTGACGGATAATTGGAGCGTCCATAAGATAAAGCCATGAGTGAACGCATAACCTGGAAGGTCCTCCCCGCAAGGAATAAAAAGAAGCTTGTTATCTTTCTTTCAACCGTTATTGGTTTTTCAATACTTGTCCTATTTGTTGCTGGGATATACTGGGCCCTTTTCTCTCTTCTTGTGCTACTTGGCTCGCTATTCCAGTTCTACACCTACACCGAGTACACACTTGACGATGAAGGAGTTACCATCAAAAGACCACTTTACACAGTTAAAAAACCGTGGAGCGAATTTAAGCGTGTGGTGGAGACACAGACTGGCATATTCCTTTCGCCCTTTTCGTTTCCATCAAGGCTTGATAGTTTTAGAGGGGTGCATTTATTAATAGAAAATGAGGACCGCGAAAAAATCCTCGAATTTATAAAGGGGAAAATCCACAATGACAGTGAAAGAGAGGATCGAGAAACTGAAAGAACAAATTAACGAGGCACTCGCACGGGCGGGACGCGAGAATGAGTCCATTATCATTGTCGGTGTTACAAAAGGCATTGATATTCCACGCATTATTGAGGGAATTGAGAATGGTATAAATATTCTTGGAGAAAACAGGGTGCAGGAGGCACGCGAAAAAATTCCACAGATAACACTCCCCTGCCAGTGGCACCTTATTGGCCACCTTCAGAAAAATAAGGTCAAATATGCAGTTAAGCTCTTTAAAATGATCCAGTCGGTAGATAACGAAGAACTCGCAGAATTAATTAACAAAAAGACACCGGAAAGGATGGATATCCTGATAGAAATCAACACTTCTGGTGAGCCTCAAAAGTATGGGGTTAGTCCGGATGAAGCAGGGAAACTTGTGGAAAGTATTTTAAACCTTCCAAATCTCAGACTTCTGGGACTGATGACCGTTGGCCCTTATCCGGTTGATGAAAAGAAATCAAGAAAGGCCTTTGCACTTTTGAGAGAAACAAGGGACAGGCTGGAGAAAGAGTTTGGAATCTCGTTGCCAATACTCTCCATGGGCATGACAGAGGACTTCGAATACGCTATACTTGAAGGCGCCAATATGCTGAGAATTGGGCGCGGCATCTACGGCGAAAGAAATTACTGATAGGAGGTAGAAAATGTTTATATTCTCCAACTTTTTAATAGCTCTGGCGAAGGTGATTGATATTCTTCTCAATCTTTACATGTGGGTCATCATCATCTGGGCACTTTTATCATGGGTCAATCCCGATCCTTTCAATCCTATTGTGAGATTTTTGCGCGGAATTACCGAACCCTTTTTGAGGTGGATAAGAAGGACTCTCAGGATAGGTTATTTTGGCGGGATAGATATTTCTCCAATTATTGCCATTCTTATCATATACTTTCTCAGGTATTTTATTGTAAACAGCCTGATTGAGCTGGCTGTAAGGATGAGGTGAATCATGAAATTATCACCGCTGGAGGTAAAAAAACAGGAGTTTAAGACGAAAATGAGGGGGTATGACCCTCAGGAAGTGAGGGCCTTTCTGGAAGTGGTTTCAAGGGATATGGAGGACACCGAGCGGGAGATTCGGGAGCTTTACGAAAAGATGGAGGAAATGCAGAAGCTACTGGACCATTACAAAGAGATGGAGGAAACCATAAAATCCGCAATGATGACTGCCCAGAAAGCGGCAGAAGATATGAAAGAGAATGCCCAGAGAGAGGCAGAGCTTATCGTGGAAAAGGCACGCGTTCAGGCTCAAGAGATATTAAATGAGGCACACAATCAGCATAGAGAGATTCTCGAATCTCTGGAGGAGACCAAAAGACGCCTCGAGAATGATATCTCTGTCCTTGAAAGGAAAAGACGTGCCATACTCGAGGACCTTTACAACACTCTAAACCTCCATCTGAGCCTTGTAAAAGAGGAGTTTGAAAAAAGCAAGGAATACTTGAGAGAAAAGGAGGAGCAAGATGTCGGACCTGAAGAAGAAGATACTGGAGGCAGTGAACTTCCTGAAACAGGAGATCAATGATACTCCGGAAATAGGCATTATCCTTGGTTCTGGACTCGGCGGTCTTGCCGATGAAATTGAGAAAATAAAGGAGATTAAATACTGGGATATCCCTAATTTTCCCGTCTCCACGGTAAAAGGACACGAGGGAAAGTTGATTTTTGGGAAACTCTCAGGTAAGAAAGTGCTCGCCATGCAGGGCAGGTTTCATTACTATGAGGGCTATTCCATGCAAGAGGTTACATTTCCGGTGAGAGTAATGAAATTCCTGGGTGTCGATACCCTTATCGTCTCCAATGCCTCTGGAGGCGTTAATCCGAGGTTTGAGCCTGGTGATATAATGCTTATCTGGGACCACATAAATCTTATGCCTGAAAATCCTCTCAGGGGGAAAAACGACGAAACCCTTGGGCCAAGATTTCCTTCAATGCACAACGCGTATGACAAAGACCTGATCAAACTCACTGAAGAGGTAGCATTTGAGCATGGAATTAAGGTAGTTCGAGGGGTATATGTGGCTCTACAGGGGCCAAACCTCGAGACCCCTTCTGAATACAATATGGTCAGGGTCATTGGTGGCGACGCGGTTGGTATGTCCACCGTGCCGGAAGTTATAGTCGCTAACCACATGGGCATAAAGGTGCTTGGTGTTTCGGTTATCACCAACGTTGCAGACCCATACAATCCAAGAATGACCACCCATGAAGAAGTGTTAGAGGTGGCTTCAGCCGCTGAGAAAAAGCTCACCAAACTCATCAAGGGGGTGCTCGAGAGACTTTGAAAAAGCTAATTATTATTTTTGCACTTTTTCTTGGCATTGGTCGGTCTGCATATATTCTGATCCCCATGGATGATGTGCAGAACGACCACCTTCGGGCTTATGGCATAGCCTACAATGTGCTCCGTGAGGGCGTAAAAGTTGACTGGCTTTTGAACTACCGTGGTGGCAG
>WFZT01000119.1 GCA_015489415.1 Caldifarciminota bacterium
GATACGCTCCGGGTGGCAAGACTGTCCCTGGTTCCCGAAGTCGATCTCAGGTATCGCAAATTGCCGTAAGCCGAGAAATTACCAAAAGATACGTTAAAGATATTGAAACGAAAGTCTGGCAACACCGTACTGATTGAATGGGTGTCAAGATTCCGCGTATCCTGCAGAAGCAGGTTCATGCTTGCAAATTTCCACGACCTTGAGATGCTTAGATATGAGGTCATTTCTCTCTTGAGCCATTCGGTCGGGGTCTCAGAATACTCCTCGATATAAGTTTTATCTGAAACAAAGTTAAGCTGAGCCCTTGCACGAAATTTGTGAGGCAAATTGTGAAGGTGATAGCCTCTCAGACTCCAGCGTCTTTTCATGGGCAAAAATTCCTGTGCAACTGTTAGATTCAGATTCCCATCGAACCTTTTGTATTTTTTATAAACAAGATCAACTCCTGCCTGCACTCCCCTCCTCTCGGTAAGGTTGAGTGTAAAAGTTACATCGGCATAGTTACTCAGAACCCAGTAGTATGAGATGTTTCTAAAGTATTTTCCAAGGTAAGAGTTGTATCCAAAATGCGGAGTAAGGAAGCCCGATTTTCTCCCCTTTTTTACCGGGAAAAACCAGAAGGGTATGTAAATTACAGGGATTTTGTGGATGTAAAGCACGAGGGGCCTAACAATTGCCATATCCCCCTGAATCACTTTCATTTCTTTCGAATAGAAAAAATAATGGGGTGGCTCAAGGTCACAGGAGGTAAATTTTCCATTCTCAATATTGAGAATACTGTCAGTGATCTTGTACATCTTCTCACCTGTGAGATAACCCTTCTCAACGTGAGTTCTGCCGTTGTAGGATACCCCCTGCTTTGTGTTCAGATTATAAAAAAGTGAATCCCCGGTCAGGGTATCCTGTTCAACGACAAGAGTTACATTGTTAAAGGCAAAGAGAAGCTTCTTTTTTAGGTAATAGACAATAGAATCTGCCTTTAGGGTGGTGGTGCCTTTATTCACAACCGCGGAGTCCACCAATACCACCCTGTCACTTTGAGGGTAATAAAAGAGCTTTTCAGCCTGAAAGTAAGTTGTGGACGAAATAAGGGTGATTAACAGAAGAAAATTCATGCGCATATTTTAACCGTCATCCCCCGAAGGGTAAAATCATGGGAAGTGTCATTTTGGGTGCGTTTTAATATTCCCAGTTTGCGACGCAATGTGTTTATAAGTGGAAATTTAATGTGTGCTGATAAATGGATGATGGAGTGAGTAATTCTTTAACAGGCATAAAATTCGCCTCTGGTACCTTAATGAAAATCCTCTCCCCGCATAATATTTTGGGGTAATGGACATAGGTAAGGGACAACATATGATAAAATTTCACTCAAAAATCAATTACTCTCCCTCTCCCACGAAGTGGGAGAGGGGTGGGGTGAGGGCCTTCTTCTAAATTTTTATAGACTTCAAGTTGAATGCTTCACCCTTCGTCACATAATTTTTGCTAAAACATCTATGAACACCGCATAATTTGTATGTGAGAGAATTGAAAAACAATTTTTCAAAGGCATTCATTTCATCTTTGACCGATTTGGATGAGAGTAATAAAATTTAACTATACAATTTTTGACAAGGAGGTCAAAATGGATTTAACAGAAGCATTTGTGGAACTACTCCGAAGGGCTTCTACGGACCTTCCTCCCGATGTTGAGCAGGCTCTCAGGGAGGCCTACGAAAGGGAGGATGAGGGAACACCGGCAAAATCCGTCTTGAGAACAATCCTTACAAATGTAAAACTCGCCCGTGAGAATAGTGTTCCTATGTGCCAGGACACAGGCTCGTTGATTTTCTACATTGATATGCCCGAAGGTGAAAAAGAAAGTTACTACAAGGATCTCATCCGAAAAGCAGCAGCTATTGCAACAGAAAAGCAATACCTGAGGCCCAATGCAGTTGATCCCATTACCGGGAAAAACTCTGGCAACAATGTGGGAAAGAATGCCCCATTCTTCCACATTTCAAGATGGGATAAAGATGAAATCAGGGTGAGACTGCTTCTTAAAGGTGGTGGTAGTGAAAATGTTGGAACCCAGTACAAGTTACCTTATGCTCCATTGAAGGCTGGAAGAGACCTTGAGGGGGTCCGAAAGGTCATAATTGACGCAGTCTATAAGGCCCAGGGTTTGGGCTGTGCTCCAGGAACCCTTGGAGTTGGGATCGGTGGTGACAGGACAACATCTTACATGCTCTCAAAGGAACAGTTTTTCAGAAAAATGGGAGAAAGGCATCCGGAGAAGGTCATTGCAGACTTTGAAATGAGGTTGAAAGATGAGCTAAACCAACTAAACATTGGTCCTATGGGATTCGGAGGGAAGACGACAGTCCTCGATGTCTTTGTGGACTACCAGCACAGGCACCCTGCAACTTTTTATGTGGCTATCAGCTACAACTGCTGGGCCTTTAGAAGGAAAACCATGATCATCAAAAATGGGGAGGTCACATATTATGATTAAACTAAAAGTTCCCATCAGCGAAGAAGAAATCAGAAAATTAAAGGTCGGAGATGAGGTTTTACTCTCCGGCATAATTGTTACTGCAAGAGATCAGGCCCACAAACTTATGGTCGAGGAAAAGCCTGATTTCATCAGACCTTACCTTAAAGAATCTGTTATCTACCATTGTGGCCCCATTGTGAAGAAAAATCCTGATGGCTCCTGGAGTTTTGTATCTGCAGGCCCCACTACTTCTATAAGAGAAGAGCCCTACGAGGCCGATGTAATCTGCGAATACAACGTCAGGGGTATCATCGGTAAGGGTGGCATGAGAGAAAAGACGCTCGAGGCATTACAGAGGTGCGGAGCAGTTTATTTCCATGCAATAGGTGGTGCCGGCGCACTCATAGCCAAGTCAGTCAAAAGGGTTGTGGATGTCTTCAAACTCGAAGAGTTTGGAACTCCGGAGGCATTCTGGGTAATCGAGGTCGAGGATTTGCCACTTGTTGTCACTATGGACTCACACGGAAACAGCCTGCACGAAAAAATTCTTAAAGAATCTGAGAAAAGGGCAAAGGAACTGATAGGAATCCAGGATTAAACAAAAACGGAAAGCCCTCGCACTGCGGCCGCTCCCACTTGCTTCGCAAGTGGGAGCGGCCGCTTTTCATCCCATACACTGCTAATACTCTCTCTTCACACATAAATACTCTGAGGAGATAGAAATAAAATGTTAGCTAAAATCCCTCAATAAAAATCGATTCATCTCCCTCTTCGTGTAAAATGGCTGGCCAATGCGTTGTGATTCTCATTTGAAAAATAATCGATGCACCTGTTACGCAGAATATGACAGATAGAATTTTTAAATAGGGCATCCTTTTTGAGGTTGTTCGAATATTTCCAAACAAAATACTCCTCTCCCCGCATAAATACTTGCGGGGAGAGGATAAGAGGAGAGGGGCAACATACCATCCTCTTTTTGACAATCTTTCGGGTGCAAATTAAAATTTTCGCCAGCATGGGATATTTTAGAGGTTTCAAGGACCTCCTCGGTCTAAAAGAAGTTGATCGAGATTTCATCTCCACCATTCTCGATCAAGCCTCTATCTTTCTTGAAGTTCTTGATAGACCCAATAAAAAGCTTCC
>WFZT01000120.1 GCA_015489415.1 Caldifarciminota bacterium
AGGATGGGCACTTAACAAATATATCTTTGGGCACATCTCGCTTTTCTATCTTAAGTTCTTTCTTCTTCCTGCGGAATAACATGGTGCAAATTATACTTTTACGTGATAAATCCTGTCAAATAAGATTGAATTCGAATATTTCGCAATTCCCACTGTAAAGTAAAACCGAGGTATGAATAAACTGGTAATCCTTCACGAAATCCTCCACTATTTCGGGGTTACCACCCGGTAGCAAAGGAATGAGATATTTGGGCTTAACCTTTGAGAGGAAGTCTGTGATTTTGGGAGTCTCAACATCCACGGGCAGGAACGCAAAATCTAACTTTCTGACAAAAAACTTTTTTATGTCTTTCATTGCAAGTTCCAGCGAATCCACATTACTCAAATAGCGGCTATTTGCATAAAAAATCCGGAATTTCCCCTGCTTTATCAGAAATGCAGAGTCCTCTTTTGCATCAACGTAAAACTTTACCGAGAGCTCTTCATCAAGATGTAAACCAAGTATTCCATCCTCTTCCTTTTCTAACTCAGGCATTGAAGGGTAAAGAACTTTCCACGATGATTCTCTCACTTCTCCTGTAAAAACGACAAAATTTTCCCTTTCCGGGGTGATACCGCAGTCAACGTTTTCTCGGGTTGAATGAGCCTGTCCGGGCACTCCCAGATCATCCATTTTTCTAAAAGGATTCTTACTCCCCTCCCCCGGCGCACCATGTTCGTGAGGGGAGGTCGGATTGATAAGGAAAAGCTTACCGTCAAGGCTTACCGCAACTTGTTCCCTTTCAATGAAATAAATCTTAAATCGCATGGAGTTAATTGTGCTGGAAAATTTACCAGAAATTCAAGAATTTTCTCGTTTGTATTTCTTGATAGTTTGTGCGGGCACCAATAAAATTTGGCAAGATTTTTAGAAAATGGAGGATTATAGATGGCTTTAAAAGACGTTTTAATCCTTGTAGTAAAAATCTCCATTGTAATCGGGGGAATGCTGGGTGTGGTGGCCTACCTCACTTTGATGGAGAGGAAAGTTGTCGCTTACATCCAGGAAAGACTCGGGCCCAATAGAGTGGGCCCCTGGGGATTACTTCAGCCCATTGCCGATGGAATAAAACTGATGTTCAAAGAAGATGTAATCCCAGCACATGTTGACAAACTACTCTACGTCATTGCACCTGCCATCACCATGACCATGGCAGTCATGCCCTTTGTCATTATCCCATTTTCTAAAAGTTTCTTCCTCTCGGACATAAATGTGGGAATCCTTCTTTTACTTGCAATTTCAGGGATTAACACCTATGGCGTCCTGCTTGCAGGAATATCATCAAATTCTAAGTATTCAATGATAGGTGGGCTCCGCGTGGCAAGCCAGTTGATCAGCTACGAGGTCGCACTTTCGCTGGCCTTTGTAGGAGTTGTGCTCTGGAATGGCTCGATGTCTCTTGTCAAAATAACGGAGGCCCAGCATGTGGTGTGGAATATCATCCCTCAGTTTATCGGCTTTATCGTATTCTTCATTGCAGCACTGGCAGAGCTAAACAGGATTCCCTTTGATTTACCCGAGGCAGAGGCTGAGCTCGTGGCAGGTTACCACACCGAATACAGTTCGATGAAGTTCGCGCTCTTTTATTTAGGTGAATACGCAAATCTCACGGCCATGAGTGCCATTATCACCACACTCTACCTCGGCGGCTGGCAGGGGCCCTGGTTACCGGGGTTTGTCTGGTTTGCTATCAAAACATTCGTTGTGCTCTTCGTCTTTATGTGGATACGCTGGACCTATCCGAGGTTTAGATTTGACCAGCTCATTTCCGTGGGCTGGAAGGTGCTAATTCCTCTTGCGCTTCTCAACATTGCTTTGACGGCAATTTTGAGAATCTACATTTAGGAGGCTATATGAAAACAGTTTTTTATATAAATGCCCTTTTTAGCTTAATTTTTGCACTTGGTGTGATCTTTGGGAAAAATCCTTTGAGGAGTGCCCTCTCCCTTCTCCTCTTTTTCCTGACCGTATCACTTGACTTTTTCTTTGCGGGCTCTGAATACCTCGGTTTTGTCCAGATAATCGTCTATGCCGGCGGAATCATTGTAATGATTGCCTTTGTTATCATACTCCTCGGATTGAAAAAAGAGTCCCCGGATTACGACATATCTTTACGAAGCTTTACCGGTATCATTCTGCTTGGATTTTTTGCCCTTGGAGTTCTCTACGGACTGGGAAAATCGGTGCTACATCTTATTCCAAAAGCTCCTTACTTTGACACGAGTGCTGCCGGGATAGGTGATGCCCTGTTCTCAAAATATCTGCTGCCATTTGAAGTTGCCTCGATACTTCTGCTTGTAGGTGTGGTTCTTGCTTTTATCTTTGCGAAAAAGGAGGTTTAGATGCTTGGATTTAACGACTATTTGCTGGTTAGCGTGATTTTATTCTTTGTTGGTGCACTTGGTGTTCTTTTCAGGCGCAATCTGATTTACATTTTGATGAGTCTTGAGATCATGCTAAACTCAATCAACATAACTCTCATAGGCCTTGCGAAATACTCCAATGACACAAATCCTCAGGTTTTGATTCTTTTAATCCTTGTTGTGGCAGCGGTGGAAGTCGCTGTTGGGCTCGGACTGGCAATAAATCTCATGAGGGTTAAGAAAACTGTGGATGTTGATTTATTCAAATCCTTAAAGGGGTAAATGGAATGGAAACGATTTTATTAATCACGCTGTTTGTGCCACTTTTAGGGGCTATTATCAACGGTGTATTTGGCTCACCCTTTAAAAAATATGCCCACTGGGTTGCAGTTCCGGCAATAGGAATTTCCTGGCTTGGGGCACTTTACCTGCTGAAATTTGTAATGGCCGGGAACACGCTTAACGTCAATCTCTGGCAGTGGATACCTGTTAAGGATTTCAACGTTCACTTTGGCCTACTGCTCGACCCGCTTTCGGCTGTGATGATTGCCACGGTGACAACGGTTTCATTTTTCATCCACATCTACTCCATTGGCTACATGCACGGTGATCCCGGATACAGACGTTATTTTGCCTATCTCAACCTCTTTGTTTTCTCAATGCTCATGCTCGTTCTTGCCAACAACTATGTTCTCCTCTTTGTTGGATGGGAGGCTGTGGGGCTCTGTTCTTATCTCTTAATCGGATTCTGGTACGAGAAAAAGAGTGCCTCGGACGCTGGAAAGAAGGCATTTATTGTCAATAGAATTGGGGATGCTGGCTTCATTCTCGGTATTTTCACCATGTTTTTTGCTGTGGGTGCTGTGGACTACAAGACGGTTTTTGCAGCAGCACCGCAGCTTTCAGCGGCAATCGTTGGCTCTATAACATTTTTCCTCTTCATGGGTGCGATAGGAAAATCGGCCCAGTTCCCGCTCTATGTATGGCTCCCTGACGCGATGGAAGGTCCCACACCTGTTTCTGCTTTGATTCATGCTGCAACCATGGTTACTGCCGGTGTCTATATGGTGGCTCGAAGCAGTGCACTGTATTCTGCCCACGGTTCCATTGCAAATGTTGTGGCGAGCATCGGGGCCTTCACTGCCATCTTTGCCGCATCCATAGCACTTGTGAATGATGACATAAAAAGAGTCCTTGCCTACTCCACAATTTCCCAGCTGGGTTACATGTTTATAGGCGTAGGTGTAGGAGCTTACGCAACGGGAATCTTTCACCTTTATACACACGCATTCTTTAAGGCGCTCCTGTTCTTAACCGCAGGAAGTGTAATGCATGCCCTGCATGGTGAGCTCAACATGCAGAAAATGGGTGGCTTATTCAAGAAAATGCCTCACACGGGTCTAACGTTCATCATCGGAGCCCTTGCATTATCAGGAATCCCTCCACTTGCAGGATTTTATTCTAAAGACTCTATTTTGAAAGAGGCACTTGTTCGTGGTCATACCACGATTTGGTGGATTGGAACAATCACTGCGTTCATGACGGCTTTTTATATGTTCAGGCTTATTTTCATGGTTTTCTTTGGAGAGCCAAGAGACAGGGAGCTTTACGAGCATGCCCACGAATCCCCGGCTGTAATGACAATTCCACTCTGGATTCTTGCAATAGGGGCAATATCTGCCGGATGGGTTGGCATAGGAGAGGACGCAAGTCCATTCTTCAAATTCCTTGCTCCATCGCTACACTACGCGGAGCATGGTGCTCTGCTTGAGCCTGCGGCATGGCAGGAATGGCTGCCTCTTATCTTTGGTGTTGCGGGCATTCTACTCGCATGGTCAATGTACATGAAAAGAATCCCTTCACCCGTGGGCATGGCACGTGCATTCAAGCCCATCTACAAACTCCTCAAAGGTAAGTACTACGTGGATGAAATTTACGACATTTTTATAGTGAAGCCCATTTACTACCTTGCGATAATTCTCTTCAAGCTTGTAGATCGTATCTTGATTGATGGAACTGTGAATGGAGTTGCGTGGGTGAACAGGGCAACGGGTGCAGTTTTAAACAAGATTCAAACCGGTGCGGTAAAAACCTATATGCTGTGGATCGTATTTGCGGCAACCTTAATCATGTGGTTGCAATTACTAAAATAGGAGGAATGTGAATGAAACTCGATTTACTTAGTCTTGTGATATTTTTTCCGGTAATTGGCGCGATACCGATATTTTTCATGAGTCCAAAAAATAAGAAAATGCTCTTTGACTATACTCTGCTTATCACTCTTATCGAATTCCTGTTTTCACTTTTCCTCCTGAAGGACTTTAAATTTAGCCTTTACGGATTCCAGCATGAGCATATATATCAATGGATACCTGCCATCGGGGCAAGTTACCACATCGGCATAGATGGAATGAGCTTGATATTGATTCTCCTTACGACCTTCTTGACAGCCCTTGGCATTCTTTCATCCTACAACTACATCACCCACAAGGCCAAAGAATACGTCATCGTCATGCTCCTCATGGAAACGGGCATGATCGGTGTTTTCGCCTCACTTGATCTGCTTCTCTTTTACCTCTTCTGGGAGTTGATGCTCATTCCCATGTACTTTTTGATAGGAATCTGGGGGCACGAAAGAAGGGTCTATGCGGCATTTAAGTTTGTGATCTATACCATGGCCGGAAGTGCCCTTTTAATCACCGGAATCCTTGTTTTGTACTTCTACAACCATTCCCAGACAGGAATTTACACATTCGATCTTTTGAAACTTTACAGGTTAAATGTTCCTTATGGGCTTGCGAAGAAACTCTTCCTTGCCTTTGCCATAGCATTTGCTATTAAGGTGCCAATATTCCCTTTCCACACGTGGCTTCCTGACGCCCACGTTGAAGCACCTACTGCGGGCTCTGTACTGCTTGCAGGTGTTTTGCTTAAAATGGGAATTTACGGCTTCCTGAGATTTGCCTTTCCTCTATTTCCAGCGGCTGCCCTGCATTATGCTCCGCTTTTCATGGCACTCGGCATCATTGGCATCATCTATGGAGCTTTTATGTCATGGGTGCAGAAGGACTTGAAGAAATTGGTGGCTTACTCATCCGTGGCGCATCTTGGATTTATCGTGCTTGGAATTTTCACATTTAACATGTACGGCACGCAGGGTGCAATCATTCAGATGGTTAACCACGGTCTTTCCACAGGTGCCCTGTTTTTCATAGTTGGAATGCTTTATGAGAGGCGTCACACGAGGCTTATTGAAGAATTTGGCGGACTGGCAAAGGTTATGCCAGTATTTTCAACTATCTTTGGTATCGTGATGCTTTCATCAATTGGGCTTCCAGGACTAAACGGCTTCATCGGAGAATTCCTCGTGATGCTTGGAGCGTTTAAGGCAACAAAAGTTGCCGCGTTCTTCGCTGTCCTTGGTATCATTTTTGCCGCGGTCTATATGCTTACAATGTTCCAGCGGGTTGTATTCCTTAAAGTTAAGGAGAAAAATCTGGGTCTGCCGGACATCTCTTTACGAGAATTCTTTGTGCTCGCACCGATACTCGTCTTCATCTTCTGGATTGGAGTTTATCCCAAACCCTATCTCAAAATGACTGAGCCTTCGGCCCACGCTGTGATTTACCAGATTAAAAGCGCGCAGAATGCTGACAGGCTAAAGGAGCTTATCAAGCCCAATGAGATGGTTTCCATTAACAGGAGGAATGCAAGATGAATGCCCATATCCTTTTGCCAGAAATCATACTTTCCATCACTGCTGCACTCGTTTTGATTATAGAGTTTCTAACACCAAGAAGGCTTCAGTTTATTGGAACAGTGACCATTCTTGGTATTTTGCTTGCCCTTTTCTATGACCTCTCAATGTTCAGGAATGCAGGCGTGGGCTTTTTCGGAATGGTGAAGGTCGGTCCCTTTGATAGAACCTTTGATCTTGTGTTTTTTATCGGGGCAATTCTTTTGATTTTGCTTTCCTTTGACTATTTTGTCGAAATCTCGGGTGAGTTTTATTTCTTCATTCTTACATCGCTCATTGCTATGATGCTGCTGGCCAAATCCATTGATCTCTTTATGATTTTCCTCTCTCTTGAGACGTTGAGCTTCTCCCTCCTTGGTTTAATCGGAATTTTGAAGCAAAAGGAATTTGTGGCTGAAGCCTCGATGAAATACTATCTGCTTGCAGCGTTTTCATCGGCGTTTTTCCTTTTTGGAATTGTGCTCACCTATGTAGTTTTCCAGACTACAAACATCTCTGAAATCTCAAATAAGCTCTTTGCGTCCGGGCTTACAGGTATTAAGCCTGCGCTAATTGTGACAGTTGTTCTCATCCTTGTAGGACTTGCCTTTAAGGTTGCAGCAATTCCTTTTCACATGTGGACACCTGATGTTTATGAAGGTGCACCGGCACCGGTTGTTGCATTTATATCCGCAGGTCCAAAGGCTGCAGGATTTGCAATAATCCTGAAAATTATGCTAAACGGGTATCAGTCACATCCGGAGTTATGGTCATCCATCTTTGCGTATCTTGCAGTCCTGACCATGTTCTGGGGCAACCTTGCCGCTCTTAAGACCCGCAATCTAAAGAGGATGCTTGCCTACTCCACAATTGCCCATGCTGGGTATGTTCTCGTGGCAGTGGTATCAGCCAATCAGCAGGCTTATGCGGCCATCGTTTTCTATATGCTTTCCTATACATTCATGGTCTTTGGAGCATTTTCCATTATTTCCATGCTTGGGGATTCACATTCGAATTTGGAAGATTATGCCGGGCTCTCGAGAACATCCCCCATTCTCGCGTTTATGATGGCAATTTTCATGATTTCATTGACAGGTATTCCCACCACATCGGGCTTTATCTCCAAGTTTTACGTTTTCATGTCGGCTGCGAAAACCAATCACATCTGGCTTGTGGTCTTCGGTTTCATTAACGGTGCCATCTCGGCTTATTATTATCTTAGGGTGGTAGTTTATATGTACATGATGGATACGAGGGAAGAGCTCGCAATTCCATATTTCCCGTTTCTCAGGTCAGTGATGTGGATTGCGGTGATTTTCATTTTCTATTTAGGGCTCTTCCCGCAAAAGGTGTTTGAAATCATTATTTCGGCTTTGTAGGAGGGGAGTTTGTCTCCCGAAAAAATTTAGGAGGATTAAACAATGAACGTGCCACTTTTTACGTTGAATAGACAGCATGAAGAAATTATGGATGAATTGATGAAGGCCACCGAGGAAGTGATAAAGTCCGGTAAATTTATCCTCGGTCCCTGGGTCGCTGAGTTTGAAGAGAAAGTAGCAGATTATTTAGGTGTGAAGTATGCAGTGGGAGTTGGCAACGGAACAGATGCCCTGAGCATTGCCCTCTCAGCCATTGACATCAAGCCCGGTGACGAAGTGATTACAACACCTTTTACATTTATCGCCACGGCAGAGACAATTGCCATGCTCGGCGCAAAGCCCGTTTTCGTGGATATCGATCCTAAGACCTTTAACATCAATCCAGACTTGATCGAGGAAGCCATAACTGAGAAGACAAAGGCCATTATACCTGTTCATCTATACGGTCAGGCTGCGGAGATGGACAAAATTATGGAAATCGCGAAAAAGCACAACGTTTATGTGATTGAGGATACTGCTCAGGGAATTGGTGCAACCTACAGGGGCAAAAAATTGGGAACGATTGGTGATATTGGAACTTTTAGCTTCTTCCCAACGAAAAACCTTGGTGCCCTTGGTGATGGAGGACTTGTCGTGACAAACAACGAGGAAATTTATAAAAAGGCAAAGGCCCTGAGGGTTCACGGCTCATCGGTGAAATACCATCATGAGTATCTTGGGTACAACTCCAGGCTGGACAGCCTTCAGGCAGCTTATCTTCTTGTGAAGCTTCCACACACTGACAGATGGAACGAAAAGAGGAGGGAGAATGCGGCCTTTTATAACGAGAATTTAAAAGACGTCGTAAAGGTGCCGGTAGAACGTGAAGGGAACTACCACATTTATCATCAGTACACTATCAGGACCGATAAGAGGGATGAACTCAAGGCCTTTCTTTCTGAAAATGGTGTAGGAATAGGAATCCACTACCCAATACCTTTACATCTTCAGCCTGCTTTGCGGTATCTTGGATACAAAGAGGGCGACCTGCCCGAAGCAGAGAAGGCATCAAAGGAAGTCCTATCCCTCCCCATCTTCCCGGAGTTAACAGAGGAAGAGAAGGCCTATGTGGTAGAGAAGATAAGGGAATTTTTCGCGGGATAAGGAATAGAAAGGACTGCAACTTTTAAAGACTATTCGGCGAGACTAAAATTTAGGGGATTCCCTATTTTCCAGCAGAAATGTATGGTGCATGTAAATTGGATGAATCTTTAAAGCCTTCAAGCCTATTCAAAAATTTCAAGTCGTAAGATTTAAAAAATTTGAGCTTCTGCTTCGCCTGTGATTAAGGAAAATGTTTTTGCCCTTACAGAGCGAGTATGTGGTAGTATTTTTGTTCACCATTAAACTTTTTCCCATGAATAAAAATTCCTCTCCCCGCATAAATTCGTTGCGGGGAGAGGTCAGGTGAGGGGTCACATTTGATAAAAAATCCAATCAAAATCCATAACTCTCCCTCTCCCGCTTTGCGGGAGAGGGGTGGGGTGAGGGTTTACATTTTATTTTTAAGATCTCCAGCTGAAGGCCCCTTCCTCACAGGCTTTGCATATCGGTAGGAAATCGTTTTCGCCTAAATACCAGAAAATCACATTTCAACCCCCTTCCACGCTTCTTGAAATATGTGTCATATGTATTTATAATTCGTTGAAATCCACGGAAGAGGGGTTTTAGTTATGGCAGAGAAAATAATTGAAAGGATCAACGGACCTGAGGACGTAAAAAAACTCAGTTATGAAGAGCTTGAAACACTCGCGGCCGAGATTCGCGAGTTTATGCTCGATGTTCTATCCAGAGTGGGAGGGCACGTGGCACCCAACCTGGGCTCTGTGGAGCTCACCATAGCCTTACACTATGTGTTTAATAGCCCTGTAGACAAGCTTATCTGGGATGTGGGGCATCAGGCCTACCCACACAAGATTCTTACAGGAAGGCGTGAGAGTTTTCATACAATTCGCCAGTACGGCGGCATAAGCGGTTTCCTCAAAAGGGATGAGTCACCTCACGATATCTTCGGCGCAGGGCACGCGTCAACTTCGCTTTCCGCAGCCCTCGGAATAGCTGTTGCAAGGGACCTGAAAGGCGAAGACTTCAAAGTAGTGGCCATCATCGGTGATGGCGCTCTCACCGGCGGTATGGCCTTTGAAGCACTGAACAATATCGGCTCCCAGAAGCGGGACATGATCGTTATTTTAAATGACAACGAGATGTCCATCGCGGAAAATATCGGTGCGCTTTCAAACTATCTTGTTAGGCTCAAAACCTCAAGAATTTACAACAGGATGAAAGAAGATGTCTGGGAGCTCCTTGGGAAATTGCCAAGCTCCACCCTCTCATATCGCACAAGAGACCTCATAAGAAGGGTGAAGGCAGCACTTGAAAACCTCGCAGTCCCTACCCTCATGTTTGAAGAGCTTGGATTCAGGTACGTTGGTCCTATTCACGGCCATAATATCAGACAGCTTATTGACACATTCAACAGGGTTAAGGATTTCAAAGGCCCGACGCTTGTCCATGTTTTGACACGAAAGGGCAAAGGCTACAAGCCTGCAGAAGAGAGGCTTGAGCTCTTTCATGGACTTGGTCCATTCCACAGGATTACAGGTGAGCCTGTGAAAAAACCAGGCCCCACAAAGTGGTCAAAAATTTACGGTAAAACCATCGTCGAGCTTGCCGAAAAAGATGAAAAAATTGTAGTGATCACAGCGGCCATGACACTTGGCACAGGCCTCGACCTCATGAGGGAGAAATTCCCCGAGAGGCATTTTGATGTCGGAATTGCAGAGCAGCACGCGGTAACATTCTCAGGTGGACTTGCAGTAGAAGGATTAAAGCCATTTGCTACCATTTACTCCACATTCCTCCAGAGGGCCTATGACCAGATTATCCACGATATTGCATTACAGAGCCTGCCGGTGAAATTTGCGATAGACCGCGCAGGGCTTGTCGGTGAAGATGGCCCCACCCATCACGGTGCCTTTGACATTTCATATCTGAGATTGATCCCCAACATGGTGATAATGGCGCCGAAAGACGAAAACGAATTCAGAGACATGATTTACACAGCATCAATTTATGACAGAGGGCCAATTGCCTTCCGATATCCGAGAGACAGGGTCTATGGTCTCAAGTTAAAAGAGACATTCGACGAGATCCCCATTGGCACATGGGAAATACTAAAACCGGGCAACGACGTTGCCATTCTTGCAGTTGGAACCATGGTTTATCCGGCACTTGAAGCTGCAAAAGAATTGGAGCAAGAGACAGGAGCCTCTGTACAGGTAGTTAATGCAAGATTCGTAAAGCCCATGGATACAGAAGTTCTTTACAACATCGTGGAATCCGGCATCAAGAAGGTTGTGACAGTTGAGGAA
Organism: Caldifarciminota bacterium; assembly: GCA_015489415.1. Taxonomy (GTDB): domain Bacteria; phylum Hydrothermota; class Hydrothermia; order B15-G9; family WFZT01; genus WFZT01. The sequence continues at coordinate 10,929 of WFZT01000120.1, forward strand.
AACGCACTCCTTGGCGGATTTGGCGATGGTGTCCTTGAATTTCTGAGTGAAATCGGGCACCATATTGATGTAATGAGATTGGGAATTCCTGACAGATTTATTGAACATGGACCGAGAAAGATTCTTCTCCAGACCATTGGCCTTGATAAGAATGGCATAAAGGAGAGCGTCAAGCGATTTCTCATGGGCCACACGGGGGTGAGTGAATGGCACTCTGCGAAGAATGTAAGGTAAGAGAAGCTACAGTACTTTACATTGAAATTGTTGACGGTACAAAAGTTGTAAAGCATCTCTGCGAGGTTTGTGCAGAAAAGCTCTCCCTTGGCCTGCCCAAAGAAGAAAAGAAGAAAAAGACAGACAAACTTTTTAATATCAAGCCATCGAGTATCAAAGAGATGTTTTCAAGCCATGTTGAGGAGAAGAAAAATCTCCAATGCCAGCACTGTCACATGACATGGGAATACTTCAAGAAGACGGGAAAGTTCGGCTGTGCTTATTGCTACGAGGCCTTTTACGAAAACTTAAAAGGGTATCTAAAGAGAATACACGGAACCTATGTCTATCATGGCAGGCCATATCGAAGGAAATCCGTACCGGTAGAAAATATCATAGAAGAGAAGCTTTCACTTGAAAGAGAGTTAAAAGAGGCAGTGGAATCGGAGGATTTTGAGCGCGCTGCCAAATTGAGAGACAGAATAAAGGAGTTAAATGAAAAAATCGTCAAACAGGAGTCTGGAAAATCTGATTGAAAAACCACCATTCTGGCTGAGTGGCACTGGAAAATTCCCTGAAATGGTGCTATCCACCAGGGTGCGTATTGCCAGAAATCTCCGGAAATTTCCATTCAACGTAAAATCCTCCCCTGCAGAAAGAGAAGAGGTTCGCTCCATAGTAAAAGACGTCCTGGATAATCTCGGCTTTGTGGAGTCCCCTGTTTTTTTAAAGATGGAAGAGCTTTCGGAGCTTGATAGGAAATTCCTTATCGAAAGACACCTTGCAACATTTGACCTCACAAATGACCCTGAAGGCAGAGGTGTTTACTTTTCCGCCGACGAGACCGTGAATATCATGATAAATGAGGAGGATCACATAAGAATCTCTGTTATCCTCCCTGGTTACAGCCCGGATGAAGCCTTCAAAAGGGCATTGATGATAGAGGAAAAGTTGGGTCAGGTGCTGGACTTTGCCTTTATGGAACCTTTTGGATTTCTAACCTCATGCCCCACCAATACCGGGCTCGGAATAAGACTCTCTGTTCTAATGCACATTCCCGGGGTTATTATCAACAAACAGCTAAAAAGCCTTGCTGAAAATCTCAGTATGGTGAGAGCAACCATAAGAGGCTTATACGGAGAGGGTAGCGACATAATTGGCAATATTTTCCAGATTTCTTCTACTCTGACTCTCGGTGTGAGTGAAGAAGAGGTCCTGGAGAGATTCAAAGAGGTTATCAACTCAGTTATAGAGCTCGAGAAAGAGGCGAGGGAAGAAATTTTTAAGAAATTGAAGGATATCATTGAGGATAGAACATCAAGGGCGCTTGCGATCTTACAAAACGCAAAGCTTTTGAATTTTAAGGAGGCAGCCGAGCATTTTTCGGCTCTCAGACTCGGGCTTGCCTATGGTCTTATCCTGGATTATTCGGTCAAAACTCTGAACGAGCTCCTATTCTACTCTCAGCCAGTGCATATTCAGAAACTGATAGGAAAGGAGCTATCCCCCACCGAAAGGGACAAATTCCGCGCCTCGTATGTAAAGACTAAATTGTCAAGTGTCAAGAATTAAGCAGGATTTTGCCCTATTAAGTGCTGATTTTATGAACTTAACTAAAAATTCTTCTCTCTCCACGAAATTTCATAAGGGAAAAGGAATCAGGTAAAGCGGCATCTCTTGAATCTATAAAAATCTCCCTCTCCCGCTTCGCGGGAGAGGGATGGGGTGAGGGCCAACATTTAATAAAAGATAGAATTTTCAAACATGCTCAATAAACTCCAAAATACTTGACACTATGTACACTACCACTTTATAAATTTCATAAGTTAGAAATTTTTGATGGACTTTTGATGAACTTTATAGACTTTATAGAAATTAACAAAAGGAGGAGATTGAATGCCTGAAGAAAGGAAGAATTTTCTAACAAAAGTTATTTTCAAAATAGATTTCGAAGAGCGGAGGAAAATACCTATAACCTACATAGAAAACGTGAAAGAAAAAATAAAGGACGAGTTGCCTAAGTACAATAAAGGTCAGTCAGAGACTATTGAAGTTATGATGGGGCCAGACGAGCAAAAAACCATAAGGAGGCGAAGTGAAGTTTTTGATTTCAAGAATGAAGAAGAAACGGAATGGATCCATATTGCTGAAGATACTGTTTGGATAGAAGTTTCCAAATATTTATCATTTGATCGCTTTAGGAGATTAATAAAAACTGTTGTAGATGAATTGAATTTAGAAGGAAATAGTGCACGTTTGGGTCTAAGATATATTAATCAAATAACGCTGAATGAGGGGAATCCATTTGATTGGGAGAACTGGATCAATTCAAATCTACTTAAATCGATAGAATTTGTAGATGAGAAAAAGTTCTTAGCAAGATGTATGGGTATAATAGAGTACAATTACGATGAGTTTCTAATGAGATTTCAGTATGGGATGTACAACAGCGAGTTCCCCAATCCAATATCGAAAAGGGAATTTGTATTGGATTATGATTGTTACACAAAAGGACCTCACGATTTCAACGAAACGTTTACATTATTGGATATGATGCACGATTTAGTAAAGAAAAAATTCAATGATAGTATCGGCTCCGAAATTAAAGAAATAATTGAGGAGGATTCGTTATGAGTCATACCAAAACGGAAAATAAGTATCTAGATAATGAATACGAAACGGAAACTATAGTCCCAAAAAGGATTATTGAGATCTACCAAAAAACAATAGAGGGAACAATAGATGAATACAAAGTCAATCTGGATGTTTCAAAATACCCCAAAACGAAGGCAAAAAAAAGGGTTGTGGCTTATGTTCCCCTCAAAAGTTGATACACAATACTGTAAGCGTGAGAACGGAAGAGTATATCAGGGAGATATCTTAAGAGATATGTTATTGCTGGAAATGGAATATGTGGATGAAGAAGGTTCAGGATATAGCATTATAGAAAAAAAGGTGCCATACATTATTGTTTTAACACAAGATTGTGACCTGGAACAAGATTTTAATAACAGAGCTCAAATCTCAGAAAAACATGATAAATATATAGATTCCATACTTGTTTGTCCAGCCTATCTCGCAGAAGAATTTCGTAAGGGGAAACACTTAGAAAATTTTGGTTTAAGCATGGAAATGTGGAACAGTAAAAGATATGATCAGATTAAGAAACAAAATAATTATCGCTATCATTATTTAGAAGGGTATCAACCATATCAAATTCCCAATTTAGTAATTGATTTTAAGCATTATTATACCATACCAAGAAATGTTATCTATTTTGCTAAAAAAAATGGGCATTACCTTGCAAGTTTAAGAGAATTGTTTAGAGAAAACCTGTCGCATAGATTTTCTTACTTTCTAAGTAGAATCGGATTGCCGACAGTTGTAGAAAATAAGGTTAATAAACATTCAAAAATTGTTAAAACTTAAATCGTTATTAAAACTGAAACAAGCTATAATCGGTCAAGAGGATATGGGAATACTTTTGTTCGCTTCGCTTACGACTTTGAATAACAATCAACCATTGGGAGGCCCAGACGAGAGGTTGTCAACAAATGCAAGAATGAGACTTCCGCTTTTTATAGAGCGTTTTGTAAAGGATGTTAAGGACATAGATAGATACTTACTATTTTCAATTACCTTTTGCAGGAGGTGATGAGCCGATATATAGAGAACGAGTTTACTGCTATGAACTTTACCATCAATTGCGCTATATGTTAGGTAATGTTTTTGCAAATTGAATGGTGAAGTTGACAAGAACTGACATGCTATTATTAGAAATGATAAAAAACTGGTTTTATTATTCATCAGCTGGGCGATATGAAACATAATCTTGTGATCATTGAGGTAAAGCCGGTGTGACCGTAATGAGTAAGTACGCGAATTAAGGAAGGATTTTAGCTTTCTTAAATGTTTTTTAAATAAAGCTGGCTACTATAGGGTGACAATGTTGATATATGACAATATTATTACCACATTACCAGAGAATATTAAGGAGGAAATAGAAAACAATGATTCAAGGATAGTGGTTTTATGGCATTCCGAGTTTAATAAAAAGCCAAAGATTATTAAAAATGAACACAACGTCGCCTAACATAAGAAATATGGTTACGCTTCGCTCCGCCCAAACTCGGCAGAGTCGAACTTTGTATGTCCGCGGACCTTTATCTGCCATAATTTTTAAACATAGGAGGCCTTAAATGGAAGATTTGAATGAATATGAAAATGAAAAAACTTTTTATTTTCAATGGCACTTCTTGGAACGTTGTAATCTTAGATGTGTGCATTGCTATCAAGATAATTACACGGTAAGGGAACTACCAGAAGATCAAATATTTTATATAGCAAAACATTTAGATAAAGTCTTAAAGAAATGGAAAAGAAAAGGAAGAATTTCTTTAACAGGAGGAGAACCATTCCTAAATACTAAATTATTATTTAAGTTACTAGAATTCTTTGAACAATCAAGGCAATTTTATTGGGTAGGAATCTTGACCAATGGAACTTTAATTGATCATAAAATTGCTCAAAAGTTGGCTTCTTTTTCAAAGCTTCATGAAGTTCAAGTTTCTTTAGATGGAGCTACTGAACATGTTCACGATTTAATAAGAGGAACTGGAAATTACAAAAAGGCTATTTCTTCAATTAAAATCTTAAAAGAGTATGGTATTTATACTTCCATTATGTTTACACTAATGAGATGGAACCTCCAAGATGTTGATCGAATCATAGATTTAGCGATAAAATTACAAGTGGATGCATTAACAATAGAAAGAATAACACCGACCAATGAGTTTGCAATGAAAAACCTTTCACTTACAAAAGAAGAAGTGTTTTTAGCGTACACAAGAGTATATGAAAGAAAAAAGCAATTGGAAAATGGTCATTATAGCTTAAAAATCAGAACATCAAGGCCTTTATGGAATATACTAAATAAGGAAATGGGAGGATTTTGTCCTGTTGGTATTTCAAGTCTATCTATCCTGCATGATGGGACGGTATTACCTTGCAGAAGATTGCCAATCCCTATCGGCAACATTTTCAGAGATGGTTTATTTAAAATATGGTATACTTCTGATTTATTGTGGCATATGAGATTGAAAGACAATATAAATAAAGATTGCAAAAATTGCCCATATTTGCCTTATTGTGGTGGGTGTAGAGCTATCGCTTATGCAGTTACAGGTGATCCTTTTTCTAAAGACCCACATTGTTTTTTGGGTCTATTTAAAAAAATGCAAAATAGAAAACTTATAAAACCAATAATCTTGAAAAAGGAGGGCTAAAAATGTCTTATGATGATAAAATTTTCATCTTATCTCCACAATATGCATTGCAAAAAGTCCCAGTAAAAAATAATTATAAGTATTACCTCTTTAACACTTCAGAAGGAGATATATATGAACTTAACGAAACAGCTTTTGATTTTTTAAGTAGATTGGATGGTAAGAAGAAAACGATTGATATTTTTGAAGACCTTACTCAAATTTATAACACAGATTTAAAGACGTTGGAAAAAGATTTTGTTTCCTTAATATCTGAATGGGTAAAGCATAACATAATTGTAGAAAAAGAGAACAGTAAATAAGGAGGTGTGTCATGAAAAAATACGAAAAACCTATGTGGAGAAAAGTTGATGGTATGGAGTTCCCTGAGGAGCTAATAAAAGAACTCTTTAAGGGAGAATGGTGCTTTGGTTGCACTAACTGTAACTGCAACTAGAAACAATTAAAGAAGTTGGGGGAGATGATAATCCCCCAACTTCTAAAAATGTTCAATTTTATAGAAAGAGGTGGAAATAGTGTTGTGCGATGCGCATTTACATTGGGTGCCCAGAAAAATAGATTTGCCCCAATTAAAGCCATATAAAATATCACATTTATTAAAGACCATCAAAGAAAATAAAATAGTTAAAATTAATTTAATTCCTCCGATAACCAAAAAATGTGGTAGAGAAGACTGCATTGAGAAGGTTAATTATGAATTAATCGAAAAAGTAAAGGGATATCCACATGTGCTCAATGCATTTCCGTTATTATCTGACTATAAGTCGTTTCTCAAAAATTTACATATTGATTTGGTAAAGGGGGTGAAGATTCACTTCTATGTGCATGATATAAAATCTCTATCTTTATTTGCCAAGACATTAGAGGAAGTTGAAATACAAAAAAAAATTGTAATCTTGCATGCTGGAAGTAAAGAAAAAACATCCCCCGAGGATCTTTTAAAAACTAAAATGAAAATGATCAATTTTATATTATCAAATTTTCCGAGTATCAGAATTATTATTGCTCACAGCGGAAGAATTTGGCCATATTGTTCAGAAGGGATTAAGGAATTTTTGGATGCTATTTTAATAAGTAACATTGGAATAGATAATATATTCTTCGATAC
>WFZT01000121.1 GCA_015489415.1 Caldifarciminota bacterium
ACCTCCTGTTTTATCACTTGGGTAACAAACTCAGCAAATGCGCCATTCCTGTGTTAAATAGATGCAGTGCTGGCATTGGGTAAACACCCAGGAATAGTACAAGAATTGCAAGGGGTAGAAGTGAAATTATCTCAACTGGCTTCATATCCGGGAATCTAATGTACCTCTCGTTTGGTGGTCCAAAGAAAATCCTCAGGTATGCCCAGAGCATGTAACCAGCAGTCCAGATAATTGTGGTTACACCGATGATTGCAAGGACAGGATAATCCTTGAATCCACCAAGGAACACGAAGAATTCAGAAATGAAGCTACTGAGTCCCGGTAAGCCAAGACCGGCCATGAACGCAAAGCCTGTAAAGGCTGCATAAACCGGCAAAATCGCGGCAAGTCCACCAAAGCGATTGATGTCCCTGTGGTGTGCCCTATCGTAAATCACACCTACCAGGATAAATAGCATGGCTGTGACAGTACCATGGTTGAACATCTGGAAGATTGCACCATTAAATCCAGCGAGTGTGAGAGTAGACATTCCAAAAAGCACATATCCCATGTGAGAGATACTCGAATAGGCCACCAGTCTCTTGAAGTCCGTCTGCGCCATTGCCGTGTAGGCTCCATAAATCATGTTTATTATTCCAAACACCGCAATAGCAGGCATTGCCCAGACCGTAGCATCCGGAAGAAGAGCGTAGTTGAAGCGGAACATACCGTAGGTTCCCATCTTCAGCAGGATTCCAGCAAGTATCACCGAAATAGCCGTTGGTGCCTCAACGTGTGCGTCAGGAAGCCACGTGTGGAATGGCCACATGGGAACTTTGATGGCAAAGTTTATAAAGAGCAGCACAAACATGAGGTAAGTAAACTTGATCCCGAAGATTGGGGCTGCCTTGCTGAAGTCGTTTTCGTTCATGAGCTTTATCAGATTAAACGTATGAGGCACGGGATTTCCATTCACGTCCACTGTGGGATTGGAATGATAGTAAATGGAGATAACTGCAATGAGCATCAGCACACTTCCAACCAATGTGTATAGGAAGAACTTAATAGCAGCGTATTCCTTCCTCGGTCCGCCCCAGATTCCAATAAGGAAGTACATGGGGAGCAGCATCAATTCCCAGAAAATGTAGAAGAGGAACATATCCAGTGCCACAAAGACACCGATAATCGCCGCATGTAGAAGCAGAAGCATGGCAAAGTAACCCTTCACCTGCTTGTTGATTCCCCAGGATGCGAGAACCGATACCCAGTTGATGAGCACGGAGAGAAGGAGCATGATGAAGGAGATTCCATCAACTCCTACGAAATACTCCACGTTCAGGTTTTTAATCCACTTGTAGTGTTCCACAAACTGTGGACCTACTGCTGTTCTATCAAACTTGAAGAACAGCAGAATTCCGATAAGCAATGGAATTGATGCGATGATTAAAGAAACCCACTTTATTGTTTGGTGCTTGTCCCTCGGGATGAATGCAACTATCACCATCCCAATCAATGGTGTAAATATCATCCAGCTAAGAGCATGAGCCATTTCCTCTAACCTCCAGATTTATATGAGTAATTTGATTACAAAAAGCACAAAAATGCCTGTTAAAATCCCATAAATATACTGCTCAATTTTCCCTGTCTGTATTTTCTGAACCTGCTTACCAATCCAGCCCATAAGATGCGCAACTCCGTTCACTATTCCGTCTATGATGTGGAAGTCGAACAAACCGGTGAGGAAGGCAGCGAATTTGGTAAGCCAGGCAACAAGATTCACAATTCCATCAATCACATATTTGTCAAAGAGATAGATGAGCTTGGAAAGTCTTACAACGTTGTCAATAATCAAGAGCTGATAGATTTCGTCCACGTAGTACTTGTTGTAAAGCAGCGTATAGATAGCCTTGAATTTCTGGGCAATGAGCTTCGGGTACTCGCTTCTCAGGTCCTTGTAGAAAGCGTAAGCAAGGCCCCATCCTGAGAGTGCAAGCACGATAGAAATTGCCATCATCAAAAGCTCCACACCCACTCCATACTCCTTAAAGTGCAGAATTTGCCAGGAGTGCGCAAATACTGGCTCTAAAAATCTCTCAAAGAAGTTTGGCACACCCCAGGATTCGGGCATTCCGACAAATCCAATAACTGCTGCGAAAAATGCAAGAACCATCAGCGGGATGGTCATCACCTTCGGAGATTCATGAATATGATGTTTGATCTCCTCAGGTGCCCTGTTCTCACCACTAAATGTGTAGTAGAACAGCCTGAACATATAAAATGCTGTAAGGAATGCCGTAAATGCCCCAATTGCCCACACAATAACGGGCCAGCTCCTTATCACGGGGTTCTCATGAGTAAATGCCTTATAAAGAATTTCATCCTTGGAGAAAAATCCCGAGAATGGCGGTATTCCTGAAATCGCCAGAGTTGCAATCAGGAAAGTCCAGTAGGTATAGGGCATTTTGTCCTTCAGTCCACCCATCTTTCTCATGTCCTGCTCACCAGACATTGCATGAATAATACTTCCCGCTCCAAGAAAGAGAAGTGCCTTGAAAAATGCGTGGGTCACAAGGTGGAAAATTCCGGCATGGAATGCCCCCACACCTACACCGATAAACATGTAGCCAAGCTGGGAGATTGTGGAATAGGCAAGTACCTTCTTTATGTCAAACTGTGTAATTGCTATTGTAGCGGCAAATAAGGCAGTTAGAGCCCCTATTCCTGACACAATGGTGAGGGCAATGGGAGCAAGAGCATAGAGGAAATTGAGACGGGCAATCATGTATACACCAGCAGTTACCATTGTGGCAGCATGGATTAATGCAGAAACCGGAGTAGGACCAGCCATTGCATCAGGCAGCCAGACATACAGAGGTATCTGAGCGGATTTACCCGTTGCGCCTATGAAGAAGAGAATTCCAACCAGGGTCGGGATGTCAAGGCCCCATAGATGTCTGGTTTTCAGAATTGCCACATGCTCAGCAAGCTTAGCAAAGTTCAGCGTTCCAAATGCCTGTGAGATGCTCTTCAATCCGTCGCCAGGTACCCAATTCCCGGTCATGGACCAAAAGAGGATGGCAAGTCCGGCGATAAATGCAAAGTCACCGACTCTATTGGTGATAAACGCCTTCATACCGGCAACAGCCTTCTCACGGTCAGTAAACCAGAAGCCAATCAAGAGGTAAGAGCAGAGCCCCACACCTTCCCATCCGACAAACATGAGAATGGCATTGTTAGCGAGAACAAGTGTCAGCATGGAAAACATAAACAGGTTGAGATACGCGAAGTAGCGCCAGTAGCTCTTGTCTTTGTGCATGTAGCCTATGGAGTAGATGTGAATGAGAGAGCCAACAAAGGTTACAGTAAGCGCCATTACCGCAGATAGCTGGTCAAACCAAAAAGCCATCTGAGCCTTAAACGGTCCTGCAGCAAGCCAGGTGTAAAGTGGATCAATGAGTTTCCTCGACTCCGGGGGCAACGCAAGCAATTTCAGGTAGCCATAGAATGTAACGAGGAAGGAGAGAACAACCGCTGTTACGGCAATGGTATGAATACCTTTTTCTCCGTATTTCTTGAAAATCCAGTACCCAAGAATTCCGTTTATAGCTGCACCAATCAAAGGAAAAAGTGGAATCAAGAAAATAAATCCAGCCTTATGAACAATTGCGTGTTCCATCACTCTACTCCTTTAGGTTGGTTAATTTGTCTGCCTGAATGTGGCCTACCATGTTGTAAATTGCGAGAACAATGGCAAGGGCAATTGCCACTTCAGCAGCCGCAAGCGCGATAATAAAGATGGTGAAAATCATTCCGGAAACATTTCCATGCACATAGCGAGAAAACATTATGAAGTTCAAACCAGCCGAGTTCAGTATCAATTCCACTCCCATGAGAATTCCGATGGCATTCTTTCTTGTCATCACCGTTATCAATCCAGCGGTCAAAAGCAGAGTTGAAACCAGCAAAAACGCCTTAACGCCAATCATTTCTTAATCTCCTTTCTTGCGATGATTACTGCACCTATCAAAACCACAGTGAGAAGCACAGTCACAATCTCAAAGGGCAGCAGGTATTTTGAAAGAAAGGCATTTCCAATGGGTGAAGTTGTGGGAGTTCCAGAAATCCGTGCAGTAGGCCAGTTGACCTTTGATATGGCAGCCCAGACCAGTCCGAAGAATACAGCTCCAAAAAGTATTCCCCAGCCCAGTCCAATGGGAGCATTTGAGATATTCACGTCCAGCTTAATTTCGCGGGTCATCATTATACCGAAGAGGTAAAGGACCACAACACCGCCTACATAAATCAGAATCTGAACAACTGCCACAAAGTCAGCCCCAAGATAACCGTAAAGCACTGCAACACTCACGAGTGAAAGGAAAAGTGAGATCACGCTGTGGACGATGTTCTTTGAAAACGCCACCACGAATGCCGGTATCACGGCAAGCAGCGCGAAAATGATAAAAATCCATACCGATGGCTTCAAAATTTCCGTCATTTCTTATCCTCCCCGGGCTTTTCCTCAGACGATGGCTTCTCCTCTTTCTTTTCTTCAGCCGGTTTCTTCGCCTCGGCTGTCGGCTTTTTCGGTGCGGGTCGTGCCGCTGGTCTCTTTGGTGCCGCAGGCTTCGGTGGCTCAGGCTCCACATCCTTCAGTATCGAATCCAGGTCAAAGCCCACAAGGTCGTTCACGCTCTGCCCACGAGCAATTCTAAGGGCAAGCTTGATGTCCAGAATCAGGTATTTCGAACCCCAGCCCATGGGGTCAAGGAGCTCTACCCTCTCCTTACCTGATGCGAGGGCAGCCGCAAGCTCCTTGGGGAAATTGTATCCCTGATGAGAAAAATCGGCATCTCCGATGATTTCAATTAAAACGTCCGTTAATGCCTTTGTGTCTCCACTTCCTGCTTTCTTCTTCAAATATTTGGCAAATTCGATCAGTTTCTCCCGGTCTTCCCAGTGCTCAATCCTCTTCCTGATAAGCTCGAGCCCTTTCTCTCTGTATTCGAGATTTTTCTTCAGTTTCGGGAATATCTCTGTGCGGAGAATCTCACCAAGAGGTCTTCTCGGTGGCTCAACTCCTTTCTGAGGCTTGTAAAACGGCACCTTCTCGCCCGGCTCAATAAATCTAAGAACCATCTCATCCGGTGTGTCGGTAGAAAGCTCAAATTCCTTTGTATGACGAAGGGTCTTGGTGGGACACGCCTCAGTACAGAGACCACAGTACATGCACTTGCCTTCATCAATGTCAAACTGGGTCATCACACGTCCAAGCTCCGGATCACGATCAACTTCGATGTAGATGCAGTTGAGCGGACACGCCTTCATGCAGAGGAGACATCCTATACAGCTTTGAAGGTCAACCTCCAGGATGCCCCTGAACCTATCCTCAATGTAATTTTCAATTGGTTCAGGTGTCCTGTCAGGATACTGAACCGTAATGGGCCTTCTCAGTAGATGTGAGAAGGTAACGGTCATCCCTTCAAAAATGGTTACCGCAGTGTTTTTAACGTTGAAAAAATATTCTTTCACTCCCATAGCTCTCTCCTTTAGATGAAGAATTTGAGGTCAACCTTCGCCTTTATGTAATCCAGTGTGTACTTAACTCTCCAGAAGAATATGCCGAGAATCCCGAGTCCGATGAGGAAAAGTACCCACTGTGTGAGAATTTCAAACCATCTTGGGAACATGAGCCAGATACCCGTACCTAAAAATGTCACAAATGCGAAGGGAATCATGTATTTCCATGCCATATTCATAAACTGGTCAATCCTGACCCTCGGAAGCGTCCACCTGATCTGAATAATGATGAAGACGAAGGTAAATGCCTTGATCCAGAAGACCACGAGTCCAATGAGCTGATACCACCAGGAGCTCGCCATAAGTTCTGTGGAAACTCCGGGAATTCTCCAGCCTCCAAAGAAAAGCAGAGTTGAAAGTGCAGCCATGACGTAAAGATTACCCCATTCCACGAGATAGAAAAGAAGGTACCTGAATCCCGAGTACTCTGTGGAGTAACCGGACACGAGCTCACTTTCACCCTCCGGCAGGTCAAAAGGTATTCTGTTGCCTTCTGCTAAGTTGGAGACAAAGAAGACGAAGAACGCCACAAATGCGAATGGGTTATGGAATACAAACCACTGCCAGGGCCACCCGCCCTGAGCGCTGATGATGGATTGGGTTGAAAGGGAACCGGCAATCATAATTGGAACGAGTGCGGAAAGGGCAATAGGCACCTCATAGCTGATGATCTGGGCAACTGACCTCATTCCACCAAGTAGCGACCACTTGTTGTTCGACGCCCAGCCAGCAAATACAATTCCGATCACGGTAAAGCTGGTCACCGAGAATGCGTAAAAGACACCTACATTCAGGTCAGCCGCAATAAGCTTCTGTGAGAATGGGAGCACTGCGAATACGGCAAAGAAACCAATAACCGGGAAATACACTGACATCTTGAAAAGTGTTCGGTCTCCTTCAGGTGGTATGAAGTCTTCCTTGAAAAATGCCTTTAGTCCATCAGCCAGCCACTGAAGTATTCCCTGGGGACCTACGCGGTTAGGTCCAATACGGGACTGTATCCTTCCGGCGACCCTTCTTTCAACCCATGTAACAGCACCGGCAAAGAGGGTGGCAAATCCCGCGGCAATGATGGTCGCGACAAGCACCATAAACAACACCGCGAGATACTCTGTCCCGATAGGCCCGAGCCCCCATTTTTCAGCAAGTTTTAAAACCAGTTGTTCCATCTTTCCTCTCCATTAAGGTTTTTAAATCACCTATCAATTTCTGGTGCGATAATATCCAGACTTGAAATCAGTGCAACGAGGTCCTGAATCATGATTGGTTCCTTGAGGTGTTCGAATATGGTCATAGCTGTGAAAGAGCCTGTCCTTATCTTTAGCCTGTAGGGTCTTGGTGAACCGTCGGAGACCAGATAGAATCCCATATCACCACGAGGGGCTTCCGTTCTCACATATACCTCATTGGGTGCAGGTTTGATAACACGCGGTGTCTTGGCCCTGATCTCACCTTCGGGCATTTGTGCAAGTGCCTGACGGATAATTTTTGCACTCTCACGCATCTCAAGAATCCTTACCCAGAGACGGTCAAAGGAGTCACCCACACTACCCATCATTCCTGTTCCAACAGGTACCTCAAAATCAAGCTCTGGATAGACAAGGTATGGCATCTCTTTTCTGAGGTCCCATTTCACACCACTCGCTCTGAGATTAGGTCCTACCAGTCCGTGATTTATCGCCATCTCGGGTGGTATTACAACCACGTTTGCCATTCTCTTAACAAAAATGTGGTTGAACGTGATGAGACGGTTAAACTCATCGATAAATTTCTCAAAATGGTCAAGCCACTCGAGAGCCCTATCCTTCCAGCCCGGTGGAAGGTCATGGGAAACCCCACCAATCCTGATATAGTGATGAGTCAACCTCTGTCCGCACAGGGCTTCAAAGAGGTCATTTGTTTTCTCACGCTCACGGATGGCATGGAGAAATGGGGTAAAAGCACCGAGGTCCATCGAATAGGCACCTACGAATATCAGATGGGAGGCAATCCTGTTGAGCTCAATGGCAATAACCCTCAGGTACTGTGCGCGCTTGGGGATTTCGAGCTCAAGTAGCTTCTCAACCGCCATCGCGTATGTTACATTTGCCGAAATCGCCGCAAGATAATCCACCCTGTCTGTGTAGGGCAGGAATCCGGGATAGGTTACTTTCTCTGCAATTTTTTCAATAGCCCTGTGAAGGAATCCTATTTCCGGTGTAATTTTGTGAATAATTTCAGAGTCAACATCAATGACAAATTTGATAACACCATGGGTTGATGGGTGGTGAGGACCCATGTTGACAGTAAGCATCTCACCTTCTGGTGTGTAAAAAGCATATTCAGCCATCACTCTTCCTCCGGTGGTTTAACAAGATGGAAAAGGTAAACCGGGTTTTCCCTCTCTGTGCTTATGCCATGATATTCTTTAGGCTCCTCGTAGTCCTTTCTCATAGGATGTCCTTCCCAATCCTCTGGCATAAGGAGTCGCTTGAGATTCCTGCTTCCCTTGAATACAACTCCAAAGAGGTCGTAGGTCTCGCGCTCGAGCCAGTTTGCATTTGCCCAGATACTGTCAATGGAATCAACCACAGGATTTTCCCTGTTAAGCTCAACCTTTACCACCAGCATGTGACGATGTTTGTACGACCAGAGGTGGTAAACGACGCGGATGAGATTCTCATCTGGATAATCAACTCCAGCGATGGACATAAGGAAATCGAAATAGAGGTCAGGATCATCGTGGAGATATTTAGCAATCTCAAGCCATTTCTGAGGATTCACTACCACAAACGGGTCTTTTACGCTTTCATCCAGCCTGATAATATCGTCTCCAAATTTTTCCTTAAGCTTCTCGAAAATTTCTTTAGTTGTCATTTTTTATCCACCTCATGAATTTGAAGAATCTTGTTCCAACGTAATTTTTGAAGTAAGGCTCGCGTCCAACCTTTTCTCTGAGTTTCAGAATCGCATGGGTAAGGGCCTCAGGTCTCGGAGGGCATCCAGCAACATAAACATCCACAGGGACAATCTTGTCAACTCCTTTGAGAACCGAATAAGAATGCTGGAAGAGACCACCGGTATTGGAGCAGCTTCCCATGGAAAGTACATATTTTGGGTCTGCAAGCTGGTCGTAGAGACGACGCACCCTTTCAGCCATCTTGTAGGTAATGGTACCTGCAACAATTATGAAATCCGACTGACGGGGGGAGTTTCTGAAAACCACTCCAAATCTGTCGAGGTCTGCTCTCGGGCCACCGGTCTGCATGAGCTCGATTCCGCAGCAAGCTGTAGCAAAGAGCAAATACCACAGGGAATTCTTTCTCGCCCAGTTAACAGCAAGGTCAAGGTTGGTAACCATTATCACGCCGTCTGCTGTATGCTCGATATGTGTGGTTTTGGTAATATCAACTTTCTCAACTTTGCTCATGTGTGCTCACCTCCGACTTTTTCCAGAATCCCATAACTCTAACCCACTCGAGGTCGTGCTTACCCCACAGATAGACAAGTCCGATAAAGAGAATCACGGAGAAGATAGCGATTTCAAAAAATGCCAGTCCCCCAAGATGAGCCGCAAGCCACTTCCGATAAACAACGGCTACGGGAAAGATAAATGCCACTTCTATATCGAAAATGATGAAGGCAATGGCATAGATGTAAAACCGGGGGTTATAGTTGAACCATGCGGGCATAAGCGGTCTTTCGGCACATTCATAAGGGTAGTCCTTTTCAGCGAAGGGACGCCCCTTTGGCCTCAAAAATTTACCAATCCATAGGGCTAAAAATACAAAAATGACCGCAAATACCCCAAATGTGAGAGCTGTAGCCAGTTTAAAGATCATCTCTCCACTCCTTTGGTTATTTTTTCACAAAAATTGCGGCAAAAATTTGCGTTTATTATATTCTCCCCTTTGATGGACGGTCAAGAAAACGGCATAATACCAGAGGATAGCTAAAATCATTTTAAAATTTGAGGGAATATAAAGACATTCGCAATCCGCATGGTGGAGAATGGAATATCAAAGAGGTTTTGCAATAGGCTTTTCCTTCGGACAAAAAATTTACCCTACAAATGCTTTAAAAAGCTCCCTCTCCCCGCATAAATACTTGCGGGGAGAGGATTGAGGTGAGGGGCCACATCTTAAAAAATTTCTCAATTTATAAACAACAAAGTTGAATATTAGCTCTCCTGTTTTTA
>WFZT01000122.1 GCA_015489415.1 Caldifarciminota bacterium
CAAGAGATTATATACTCTCGAAAGTTTTTAAAAACGTAGGACAGGGATACAGGGTTGGAATTACCGGTCCTCCTGGAGCTGGTAAAAGCACTATTGTGGACAGTCTCGCATCCAAACTCCATGACATGGGCAAAAAGGTATCCATAATTGCGGTTGACCCTTCATCTCCATTCACAGGTGGCGCTCTGCTTGGCGATCGCTACAGGATGTATGAATCCATGAAGCGAGGGATTTTCATTAGAAGCCTTGCATCAAGGGGTAGCCTTGGTGGACTCTCTGAATCTACCATAGCAGTGGCAGACCTTCTGGATGCATTCGGGTCAGAAATAATTTTAATAGAAACTGTTGGAGTAGGGCAGTCAGAGTTAGATATCATGAACGCTTCGGACACCGTGGTGGTTACCCTTGTCCCTGAGTCCGGTGATTCTATTCAGGCCATGAAGGCCGGTTTGATGGAAATTGCTGATATTTTTGTCATTAACAAATTTGACCGTGAGGGGGCAAAGAAGTTTGAAATGGAGTTACGAACCGTGCTCTCCATGTCCAATAACAGGAAAAAGGATTGGAAACCGCCTGTAGTGAGAACAATTGCCACGAAAGGCGAGGGGATAGAAGAACTTATTGATGCGATTTATAAGCACTTTGAATACCTGAAAGACAGAGGGATTTTACAGGCAAAGAGAAAGGAGCGGGTAAGGAGAGAGATTACGGAGTCTATCAAAGAGAAGCTCTGGAATAAGTATTTCTTATCGAGCAAATGGAAAGACAATATTGATCAATGCGTCGAGAAGGTTATCTCAGGTGAGGAAACTCCTTATTCAGTGGTTGAGAAGATTATAAAAGAAATTTAGAAAATGAGTGGGGCCCTCACGAAGTGAGGGCCCCACTATTCATTGAACCAAAATTTACTTTCAGAATGAACCGAGAATCGAAGTTGCCCCACTTCCAAAAGATACGAGGTCAGCAGTGAAAGCAACCTTTCCATCTTCATCTCTTATCACATACCTTACAACACCACCAGGAACTCCATTGTCAATCCACCATTCAATAGAACCTTTTCCATTCAAAGAGCCGTATTTCACATGCTTTGCTCTGAATGTACCTGCTGGCACCTTTACAACTTCCACACCAACAGTCGCTCCTTCAATGGATTCTTTTGTAAGTTTCACGGGTTTCATCACATAGCTCCCCTGTGTAACCGGTAGCTCCTGGGCCGGTTTATCGTCCCATTTACCCCTGAGTCTTTTCAGCTCACCCATTCCGCTTGAAAACAGGGCCTCATAGATTAGAGGTTTTTCTTCAGGGTCTTTGGGTATATATGAAACTCTCCACCACTCGTTTCCATCAGGCAGCTTTTTAAGAAAGGCAATTTCTACAGTGTAAGCCTTTCCGTTGTCGGTTGTAACCAGGAATTTTACCCACTCTCCAGGCTTAAAATCCTTACTCCAGATCCAGTAACCTCCAACACCAAGGGTGTAGGAAAATACTACTGGAGCCATCTGTGCAAGCATCATCCCACCACCCATCACAGGTGCACCCATTGCGGGAGGAGGAGTCTGTGGTTGCTGAGTTTGCTGTGGTTTAGGAGCTGGTTTTGAACCGAATTGCGGTTTTATAACGATCTGTGGTCCGGTAGGCTTTATAACCACGGGCACGACCTTTTTCTTTACACAACCAGTGGATAGCACAAGTGCTAATACACCGATTGTCAATACTACCTTTTTCATACTTTACCTCCTTTGTGTGGGAATTATAACGGGCGGGATATGAACGAAAAAGTTGAGAAACTGAACTCAAGAGACAAAACCTGAGGCAAAGTCATGCTCCATTCCTTAATCCACCTATTGCTCACGTAGGGAACATTGGAAATTATGGAAATTAGCCTCCCGCGCGAAGCGCGGGGCATCCGCTCGAAATCCTTAAACTTCGAGAAGAAAGCCTTCTCCCCCTTCCCGCAGAGAAAGTGATCGATTGATTTAAGATGTTGCCCCTCACCTCAATCCTCTCCCCGCAACATAATTATGCGGGGATAGGAAGTTTTTGTTTAGATGCAAGGTTAAATGATTTGATATTCGATCTAAGTCCGAAGGCCAAGTGAATTGTCATAGAAAACACACGGAAGAACTTTTCTAACAAGCGATGCTTGTGATACCCCGATGCAACGGAAATCTTTCCCTCCCCCACAGGCTTTGCCTGTGGGGGAGGGAACTAAAGGGAGGGGGCCTTCTGCTTAAAATCTATAAAAATTTAGGATGTAAACCTTTCACCCCATCTCTCTCACACAAAGCGGGTAATGGAGAAGTTAGGGGAGAATGGGCATCGGAGACAATGGTTTAAAAAAGTGGAGGGGCACGAAGTGCGAAAGCACTTCGTGCCCCTCCACCAGCACATAGCTCAACATATTCTTACTTCTTCAAAAACTTCACCTCATCACCTTCGACATCCACAGTCACCTTATCGCCTTCTTTAATCTCACCGCTCAAAATGGCCTCCGAAAGCCTGTTCTCGATCTCCTTCTGAATGACTCTCCTCAAAGGTCTTGCTCCCATAAGAGGATTGAATCCCTTACGAGCGATAAACTCTTTTGCCTTCTCGGAGAGCTCCAGCTTGATGTTTTTCTCCTCTGCGAGTCTCCTTGCGAGCCTTTCAAAGAGTATGTCCACGATTTTGAGCACATGATCCCATTTGAGAGGATGGAAGACCACGATTTCATCAATTCTATTCAGGAACTCAGGCCTGAATGCATGGTTAACGACGTCCAATACCTTCTGCTTGGCAATTTCAAATTCCCTGTCAAACTCCTCTTCTAACTTCTTTCTCTCCTGCTCGAGCTTTTCCTTCTCTTTTTTGTATTCTTCCTCGGGAATCTGCTTCTTCGCCAGTCTCTCTTCGAGTTCGCGGGCCTTCTCACTCAGTGCCTCAAATCTCGGATTGAACCTCTCCATCAGCTCTCTCAGATACTCGGCACCGAGGTTAGAGGTCATTATTATGACCGTATTTCTGAAGGAAACTGTTCTGCCCTGAGAATCCGTGAGCCTTCCATCATCCAGCACCTGCAGGAAGAGGTCAAACACCCTTGGATGCGCCTTCTCTATCTCATCAAGAAGAATCACCGAATAAGGTTTTCTCCTGACAGCCTCGGTGAGTTTACCGCCCTCTCTGTAGCCAACATAACCGGGAGGTGCACCGATTAATTTTGCCACAGAGTGCTCTTCTTTGAACTCAGACATGTCTAGCCTGATGAGGGCATCCTCGTCGCCAAAGAGGAATTCCGCAAGTGTTTTGGCAAGCTCAGTTTTTCCGACTCCAGTTGGTCCAAGGAATAGGAACGAGCCAAGAGGTTTTCTTGGATCAGAGATGCCTGCCCTTGCCCTTCTCACCGCTTCAGAGACAACCTTTATAGCTTCATCCTGTCCCACAACACGTTTGTGCAAATAATCTTCCATCTTGAGAAGTTTCTCGCGCTCCTCCTGAAGCATCTTGGAAACCGGAATCTTTGTCCATTCGGAGACAACCTCTGCAACATCCTCGTCCACAATTCTTATCTTCTCTTTGGACTCTGATTTCTTCTGTTTTGCCTTAAGAAGTGCCTTTTTGGCCTCTTTGAGCTCGTCAGAAAGTTTTTCAAACTCGTCAATGTTCCCTTTCTCTTCGGCCTCTTTTACCTTCTCCTCAAGTTCCTTAACCTTTTTTTCCAATTCTTCAACACTTGCACTTTCCTCCACTGTCACCTTCTTCTTAAGCTCTTCCAGCTCTTTTTTGAGCCTTTTGATCTCGTTTTCGTAATCCTTCTTTCTTTGAGGGTCTTCCTCGGATTTCAAAAGCTCCTCGTATTCTTTAATTTTGCCTTCAAGCTCTTTTACGCGAATGGATGGTGAGGCTGCTTTTAAGGCCTTTTTAGATGCAGCCTGGTCAATAGCGTCAATGGCCTTGTCTGGAAGGTGTCTATCCTGAACATACCTGTGCGTGAGTTTGACAGCAGCCTCTAATGCAGAATCATCAATTTTAGCTCCATGATGCGCCTCATATTTGGGCCTCAAACCTTTGAGTATTTCGACTGTGGTCTCGGGACTCGGCTCTTCGATCCAGATGGGCTGGAACCTTCTCTCGAGCGCGGAATCTTTTTCAATGTACTTCCTGTACTCATCAGGAGTTGTGGCACCGATGACCTGGAATTCACCACGAGCGAGAGCCGGTTTTAGAAGATTCGCTGCGTCCATTGAGCCTTCGGCACGTCCTGCGCCAACGACGTTGTGAATCTCGTCAATGAAGAGAATTACATCACCTGCATTTTTAACTTCTTCGAGAATGGACTTGAGTCTCTCTTCAAATTCCCCACGATACTTTGTGCCTGCAACAAGAGCACCCATGTCAAGCGAAAGAATCCTCTTGTTCTTGAGTTTATCTGGAACTTCACCTTTCGCAATCTTCTGTGCAAGTCCTTCGACAATTGCCGTTTTACCTACACCAGCTTCTCCCACGAGAACGGGATTGTTTTTCTGTCTACGGGTCAAAACTTCTATGACCTGCTGAATTTCTCTATCTCTCCCGATGACCGGATCAAGCTTTCCTTCACGGGCCATCTGGGTTAAATCAACTGTAAATCTTTCAAGTGCCGATCTTTCTTCTTCTTTGAGTTCTTCTTTAATTTCTCCCATAGGAGCGCCCTCCCCTTTGATATTTTTTAATGTTTGTAGTATCTGACTAAAGTAAAGACCACCGATGGTATCGGTTGCCTTCTGTAAGGACTCAACGATCTCGGTAATACCGATTTCGCCGTCTTTGGCAATTTTTCCAGCATTTTCAAGTACACGATCGAGGAAGTAAGAGTTCTCAATTTCGTATTTCCGATCAGTGAATTTCGAAGCAAGCAGACGAATTACTCTTCTGGGGTCTATGCCGTTTTTCTGCAATTGTGTCAATGAGTTCCTAAGTTTGTCTTCAAAATCGATAAGGTCGTAGGTAAGATTATCAATCTCGTCATCTTTCAGACCACGTGCACGAAGGATGCTTCTTAGACCTTCGACGAACTTCCTTGGAACCTTAACAACCTCTTCCTGAAGTACCCAGTGGTCACGGCCGCCTCTGAAGCCAAATTCCTCAGGGAAGAATTCCGAGAGAATATCGGAGCCGAAAAACTCCTCGAAGAGGCTTCTGGGTCTTGAGCGTTTCACCCATCTTTTGACGTGCACCGAGGCATAGTCGCGGTAGCGTTCACCTTTGAGCTCACTGGTGAAGAATTCGTCGAGGTGGTCAAGAAGTACGCGGAAAACGTCTTTTGAAAGACCACGGGAATATCCATTCTCGATGTCGCGAGACTTTGTTTCAATGGCAGAAGAGTATGACTCGATCATGCCATTTAACTGCTGGTAGAAGTTCTTAAGCGCGTTATCAACCTCCCTTTTGACTGCCTCAGGGGCAACCCCGCGCTTTTCAATCCACTTGATAAATGGATTACCATCTTTAAGCGTAAAAAAGGCGTTTAAAAGATGGTCTGTGTCAACCAAAAGCTCACCCCTCTGGGAAGCAAGCCTTTTTGCTTCATCTAAGAGATTTTGAGCATTTTTTTTCATTTTCATACACATCCCTCCTATTCAGATTTTTTTAGTGGATTGTTATAATAATTTTTCACCTAACTTCTGTCAAGGTTAATTGAAAATTTGTTTGAAAATGTCACACCTTTTTAACCTTCCGTGTGCCATGGAGAAAAGCGATATTAAGAATTAAGTAATTCAAAAACCCTCCAGGTTGTCCATATTAAATAGAGAAATTCCCTCCCTTCCTTCGGAAGGGAGGGTTAGGGTGGAATGGAAAAATTGGTGAACAGTATGTTCAAGCATGTTCAGGTTAACCTTTTTCTTGAATATTCTAAAGAGCGTTAGAGTAACCCCATCCTCCCCTGACCCCTCCTTCCCCCGAGGGGAAGGAGGGAAAAATTTACTGAATGATCTGCGATTATCATTGGGGTTGTGATGACCGAATGAACAAGATGGTAATTAAAGTTTAGGATTTTTCTAACAGGTTCAGGTTACTTATAATTTTCTTCTCCCTTAAGTAATGAAAAAGACTGTTGAAGAAATGTAATAAGCTGGTTACTTCTTCCTGTGTCCTTTCTCAGGTTCGGTTACTCCCCATTCACTCACCATTAGTGGTTTTGATGGGGCAAGGGATATCAGTTCTAAATAGACTTTCCCAAAAACTTCGCTAAAGCTAACCCAACTGTCCTCAGGTGTCTGGGCACCATATACACTTACCCCAATCCAGTCAACAAATTTGTCCCCGGGGTAATATTTATAGATAAAATTCCAGGGCTTCTCTGGAGAAGACTCTGCATTGGGTTGAAAGTACCATATAACATTATCTGCACCTGCCTTCCTGAAAAGCTTTACAACATGCCTGAATGCGTCCCTGTATCTTTCAGGTCCGTCAGGGAAATCCGGCTTTCCATATTTATTCGTGGTGCCACCTCCGTTAAAAATGCCGCTCCATGGGAACCAATCACCGTTCATCTCCTCGCCAAATGTGATAAAAACAGGTGTATTCAAACTTTTCAAATATTTCGCAATCCTCAAAAGAAAACTATCGAAATCGCCACTGATAATTTTATCAAGAGAATAGAAAGTCTGAGGAAAATTTTCTTTATAGGGCTTTCCCCAGGGCATCAGTCTTATCATTGGAATAGCTCCAAATCTAAGTATGGCTTCAATGGATTTCCTGGGAATTCTTTTTCTACCCCAGAAGATGGAAATCGGGACGAATGCAGGGTCTTTACCTGTTAGTGATCCAAACCATTTTAACTTCTCAACGCTCACTGAATCCTCAAATGTACCTTCCTCAACATATGCGCCAATAAAGCAGCCATAGGCGGGAATAGTTATAAAGTGTTTAAATTCTCTAAGTCTATCCTTACCCAGAAAATACTCACTTGATATGCCATATCTAAATGCATCAAGTGCTTCCAATGAAGAATTTACCCTGAGATCTGATTCAGCGCCATCATCATTCTCCCATCTTTCACTCCAGACTACCGCGACTTTCACCCTTGTAAATTTGTGGTGTAATGCGTCTAATGCATCGAGATACCAGACAGCTTTTTGATCATTAAAATTCACCTGCCATAGCTGAAAAGCTATAAGGACAAAAAGTAGCATAACCTATATGATAACAGGAATTGTCTTTATATGCACTATTTTTAGGTACTCCGGATGTCGACATCAAAAGGTCAATTTTTATGGGCTTGTCCGAAAATTTCCAAATGCAAAATCCCCTCTTCCCGCGTAAATACTTGCGGGGAGAGGAGTAAAGAGAGGGGCTACATATTAAATTTTAATTTTTAAGCGGAATGCCCCCTCCCAAAACTCTCCCCCACTTGCTTCGCAAGCAGGGGAGGGGAACTTAGAGCCAGTTGTTTTGCAAATGTGGATATAGAGAATGGATTTTAGAACAGGCACAATTTTCATTGGAATTTCCTCTATAAACGCTTATAATTAACGAAATTTCCAGGGAGGAATCCACTGATGAAAAAATTTCTAATCATTATTTTTGCAGGTGTACTTAACGCTGGACTCGTTGAGTTCGGCCCACAGAATATTATCTCGAACCAGGAGGTTCTACAAAATCGAAAGCTTATCCAGAGGAATGCAAGAGTTAGAAACGAGATGAGAAGATTCTGGAACATGTACAGTTTGTACAATTATCCGGGTCTTATGAATCTGCAGAATCTAAAAAGTGGTAAAGATACAGGTACAGTTACCATCGGAGTCCTTGCCCTCAGAGTTGAGTTTCAAAAAGAAACGCCCGATGATCCACTAACAACTGGAGATGGTACATTTAACCTTGAAGGAAACGGCAAGCCACGCGTTCTCGAGATTTGTAACGGAGATACAATTTACAATCCTTACTACGATCCGCCTCATGATTGGGTGTATTTTAATCGTCAGATGGAAGCGATGGCCGACTACTACTATGTGGCAACGTTTGGAAAAGTCCGGATAGAATGGGTAGTCAAGCCTGACAGCGGTCTTCCACCTATTAAGCTTGCCCATCCGATGAGATACTACGGAGACACGATAAACATGGCCACTGGGCTTGTGGCATTTGTGAGAGACGCCTTCATTGCAGCTGATATCCAGGATTCTTCAATACATTTTAATGACCTCGATAACGACGGGATAAAGGATGCCAATGAGGGAGTATGGGATAGATACATAATTTTTCACGCAGGAAGCGCATGGCAGACCGATGTACTATGGGACACTCCCTTCGACCTTGCAGCTGTAACGATCCCTGCAGGTGCTCTTGAATACTATCTTGGTACGCCTTTTATCGTCCTAAATGAAGGACAGGACACGGTTTATGATGCCTGTATGTTGCCAGAGACCATGTCCCAGGATGGCTCTGAAATAAAACTTCAGGGTACATTAATCCATGAGTCGGGACACAATCTCTTTTTCCTGCCAGACCTCTACGACACCTATATGCAGGGCTCTGGAATAGGCTCATTTGGAATAATGACAACAGCTCCTTACCTCGGTGTAGGAGATCAAATTCCTGAGGGTTTAATTGTGCCTTTGCCAAACGCATGGGAAAGAATATGGATGGATTGGTTTATGAATTATGTTTTTGGCAGAGGTTTCCTCAATTCGAGTATCGTTCAAACTGTAAATGCAGGGCCTTATAGCCAAAACCACGAGATCAAAACAAAAAATATCCTCGTAGATTCCATTGGGCTCGGAAGAAATGGTAACCTTTTTTATCCTACAGGTTTGACCTTCGAAGAGAATCCCTATTCATCAGTGAGGTATTTCAAAATTCCTATCAATGACCATGAATACTTTCTGGTCGAGGATGAAATATCAGACCTACCAGGCGACGATACGACCTTTGTCTGTAATGGAGATACATGGGATGTACACATCAGGGGAAAATACAAGGATGGTGTTGTGGTCCATTTTTACGGTGAAAATGACTTTTTAATTGGAGGAGCGCCGGGGGAGAGTAAGGGACTCTTAATCTGGCATATTGATGATGATATAATCTGGAGATACTGGGGGCTTAATGAGGTCAACGCCCATCGTCCGATGGGCGTTGACCTCTTAGAAGCAGACCATGTGCAAGACTTTGAAAGATGGACTGAAAACGGCTATTACGCGTACACGTGGTTTGGCTCACCTTATGACCTTTACTTTGAGGGCAACAATACAGAAGTTTCAGACACTTCCCACCCATCATCAAGAGACAACGCTGATGCTTCTACAAAAATTAAAATCTATGATATAAGCACCGCTGACACTGTTATGACGTTTAAGCTTGAAAGAGAACTATCGGGTATTAGTGCGAGAATTGGCTACAGTGGAAGCGAAAACTTTGCTAATATACCGTTTGAAAGTTTTCTGAACTACGTTGAAGATTCTCTCGTGGTTACTCAAAACATCTATAGCTACACAATAGACCCTCTTACCTTTGATAGCACACTGATAGATTCTTTCAGCGTGATAAGTATTGTTAACGACAGCGGTTCGGTTGTCCAAGCTGACACTCTACGGCGAGTAGGGAAATTTGTGTTTGAACCTGCTGTGGGAGACTTAAATAACGATAGCATTCCAGAGATCGTGGCTGCAACAGATGCTGGCTGGGTTTATTTCTTCTCCATCAACGGTGGTCTGAATCTTATGAGACCACCTGTAAAACTTCCATCCTTCATCACAGGTCCACCTGCGATCCTTAAAATCGGGGGGAAGGATTATGTGTTCATAGGTTGCGATGACCAGCACCTATACAAAATTTCGGCCGACAGTGGAGTTGTAGGCTCAATTTATACAGCCAGTGCCCAGTATGCCACTCCCGTCATTCTTGACGATGACTCCACAGTTATAATACAATCGGCTGATGGCAGACTACTTTTTACAGATACATCATTTTCCGAGATTGATACTGCTATTTTCAGCCCCCAGGTTGTTCCAACCAGAGTCCTCCCAGCATACGTCGATATTGACAGAGATAGTGTGAGGGAAATTGTTACAGTCACCTCTTCCGGTATGGCATACGTTGTTAACCCTTATGAAAAGAGGGTAGAGGAGCAGGCGCCATTCGATGATTCCCTTGTAACTTCAACTGCCGTTGGTGACATAAATGCGGATGGTTATCCGGACATAGTTTTTGGAACATACAACTACGTATATGCCTTTAATCATCTTGGTGCTTTGATCGATGGCTATCCTGTAAAAATTTCAGGTACTAAAAGTCAGCCAGTAATCGGTGATGCCAATGGTGACGGCGTTCCAGATGTAATTGTTGGGGTATCGGGAAAAGGTGTTTTCGCCTTTGATGGCCACGGTCACCTGATACCAGGCTTTCCAATACAAATTGTTGATAGCCTATCGATGTCCATGCTACTCAAACCTTCAGGCAGTAGATTTGCACTGTTTTATATTTCAAACGGTGGATTTTTAAACGGCTGGGAGATTGGAGACACCACCGGTCAATGGACCCAGTATGGGAATAGCCCATCCCATGATGGACACTTCAGGAGTGTGGTTCATCCTGCAGGTGGTGGCGCTGGAGAATTTAAAGTTGAGAGAATTTACTTCTATCCTAACCCCACTTACGACGGTTTGACGCGACTGAGGTTAAAAGTTTCCCAAAATACCGACGTAACCCTGGATGTCTTCAATTTCTCAGGTCATATCCTTAAAAGCTTCACTTTTAAGGATATCAATCCTTCAGGTTTCGAAGAGAGAACACTTGACCTGAGGGACCTTCCACCCGGTGTCTACTATGTGAGGGTTAAATTTTCAAAAACAGGTAAAACCCGACTCGTCAAGCTGGCCATTGTAAGATGAAATCCTTCATCAAGATGCTGGGATTTTTGAAATCCCAGTGGACAAAGTTTGTTGCCTCCCTCATCTTCATGATGGGGTTTTCGGTTTTAAATGGAATTTCGCTTGGTATGCTCGTTCCCATTCTTCACGTGCTGTTCAAGGCCAATTCTGGCGATTATTCCTCAATAAGTGGGTTGAATCCTACACTTAAGAAAATACTTGTTCGATACATCTTCCAGTATCCTCCCATACAGGCAGTGGAAAGGCTCGCTGTTTTCATTGTGGTAATATATTTTCTCAAAGGCATTTTCATGTATCTTGGCCGAATCTTTACAGCAATGGTTAATGAAGGGATCGCGAAAGATTTGAGAAATAGACTATTTTCTAAAATGATGGAGCTGCCACTTAGCTTTTTCCATTCCATGAGCTCAGGAGATATCTCAGCGAGGTTTATAAACGAGGTACAGCTTGTAAAAACTACCTTCACCAACGGTTTTTACGTGATTTTGAAAGAGGGGTTCAACATGATTGCCTTCCTGATTGTGGCTATATGGGCAAGCTGGCAGCTTACATTGATAACTTTGATTCTTGTACCTGTAGCAAGTGCGATTGTTGTCCTTCTTGGTAAAAAGATACGCAAGAGGGCAAATAAAGCCAACATCATGATGGGAAGGATTGGGAAACAGCTTTCAGAAGCACTTGGGGGTATAAAAGTTGTAAAGGGATTTGGCACAGAGGAAAGAGAAATAGATAAGTTTAAAAAGAGGTCCTGGGATTTTTACAAAGCCTATGTCAGGTTTGAGTCTGTCAATGCCCTGGGCTCACCTCTCACAGAATTTGTAACATCCATCATTGCGGGATTAATACTTTTTGTGAGTGCCTATTTGATTTTTAAATACCGCACACTTTCACCTGAAAAATTCTTCGTGTTCCTTGCTGCATCACTTTCGCTTATGAGCCCGTTAAAAAGGGTCACTCAGGCAAATTTGATTCTCCAGCAGGGGATAGCCTCCATGTGGAGACTTTTTGAAATTCTTGAGGCCGAACCCGAACATGGCATAAAACACAGAGGAAGGCTGGTTTTCAAGAGACTCAAGCAGGGTATCGCTTACGAGGACGTTTATTTTACCTATGATGGTGAGACCTGGGCACTAAGAGGGGTTTCATTTGAAATAAAGAGAGGAGAAAAGGTTGCCATTGTCGGTCCCTCAGGTGCTGGAAAGAGCACAATTGCTGATCTGCTTTTGAGATTCTATGAGCCAACAAAGGGACGAATTATAGTGGATGGACACGATTTAAAGGAGTATGACCTCAAGAGTTATAGAAGGAAAATCTCGGTGGTTCCTCAGGAAACTTTTCTTTTTGATGGCACTATATTCGAAAATATAGCCTATGCAAAGCCAGAGGCAACCCGAGAAGAGGTGATAGAGGCTGCGAAAAGGGCTCGAGTGCATGAGTTTGTGATGAAATTGCCAGAAAAGTATGACACGTTGATAGGGGAGAGGGGAGTGAGAATTTCAGGTGGTGAGAGACAGAGAATTGCTATTGCACGCGCTATTCTCAGGAATCCAGAGATTCTGGTTCTTGACGAGGCTACATCCTCTCTCGACTCTTATTCTGAGGAAATGATCCGACATGCCCTTGAAGAACTACTGGTAGGGAGAACTTCCCTGATCATCGCCCATAGACTCTCTACCATACTAAATGCTGATAAAATAATCGTTTTGAACAAGGGGAAAATTCTTGATATCGGAAAGCACCGAGAGCTATACGAGAGATGTAAACTCTACCGCGACCTCGCCAACCTCCAGTTTATTTCACAGGAGGTTTAATTTACCCACCAGAATTTTGCCCAAGAATTACTAACCCTTTTTCCTTAATAGTGGGAACAAATTTCGCAAGCAAGAAAAATTGCTAAGCTCCGTTAGAAATGCAAAGGTGATAAAAACACCTCCCATCATTTAAAACACGTCTGTGAGGATGTCACAGAGGGTATTTGGATTTGAAGTTAAAAAATGAGCAACCGCACAATCATCAGTCCATCAAAAATCTAATGTGAGCCATTTTAAATTAAGAGGGGTCTACTTGAGTCAATTTTCAGTCTCTCCCAATAAATTCATCAAATTTGCCGGAATTTTCCACACCGGCAATATTAAGGAAATACCGGCATTTTGCCGGTAAGGTTTGACATTGCCGGTAATATCCGGTAATATACCGGCATGTTGCCGGAAAAATTTGACGAACTTTCTAAGGCTTTCCCAAATCGCTTGCGGCTCACATGCAAGGAAATTCCCATGTTAACAGAAATACTTGTGGGACTTGCCAACTCTGGCGGTGGAATTGTAACTGTCGAGTGCGAGCATCCATACACCATTGACCGCCAGGGTATTGAGCCATCCATTGAGTTTATAATTGAGCAAAACTTTATAATTGTCCCGGATGCTCCTCAAAAACCTTACCTCTACAAAGGAAGGATACCACTCATTAAAGCCGGCAAAATTGCATATCCTTCAAGGAATGAGCTCATAGAGCTAATTAAACCACAACAAATTGACTACACGGATCAAACAGTTGGCCGTATTGAAGGTAATTTCTTCCATCCTGAAGAATTGAAAATTTTGAGAGATAGACTCGAGAAGATCTATGGAGCTGGCATTTCCAGTATTTTCGAAACTGCTGGTCTCCTGAAAAACGGAGAGGCAACCAGAGCTTTTTTACTTTTGTGCGGAAAAGACCCGGAGCTTTATATCCCCGGAGCCTCGATCCTGTTACAGGTACAGGGCAGGGAGCCCCAGAAAGTAACAGGTCCCCTAAGATTGGTACAGCAAAGCCTTTTTCATCTTATATCAGGTAAGATAACTGAAGTCATGGAAAATTATGAACTTATCAATTCCCAATTCCGTGATTGCCTGAAAGATTTAATTGGTGAGATAATCGTAAATGCTCTGATACACAGGGATTATTCTGTTCCCTTACCTATCACAGTCTCTTACATGGACATGGAAGTCAGGGTGTGGAATCCCGGGGTGCCTGCCGGCGAGAGAGAAGTTCCAACGCCATCTTCCATCTACATACGAAATCCAAAACTATATAAGTTTGCCGGAATAATAGGACTTGCGAAAACATCTGGAAGCGGCCTTCTGAGACTTAGCAAGCGTGCTTTACTCTGTAACAACGTTCAGCTCACTTACGAAAAAGTCAATGGAGGCACCCTCGCGACTTTAAGCTTCAAATCCACTGTTCAATCGAGAAGACTAAACGAGAGGGAGAAAAAATTACTTGAATATATCAAAAATACGGGGTACATCACGAGAAAGGATTACGAGAAATTGATGAGGGTTTCTGAAAGAACCGCAAGACTTGACTTAAGCAATCTTGTAAAAAGGGGGATTTTAAAGAAAATCGGTAAGGGCAAAAACACTATCTACGAGCCCGTCTAATTCTTTAAATACGTGGCAACAGATATCCTGTAAAAATTTACCGAATTCTCAGGAAATTTAAAAGGGTATGCTGTTCTTGTGAGGTTAATTTCTTCAAGCCTGACGACTACCGAATTAAAAAGTAAGAGTGTAACACTTCCTGAGAGATGTGGAGCACCATTACCAAAATAGTCCAATATTCCCATTAGCTCGATGTAATTCTCCTTAAAAAACATCTTTTTTGCCGAAATAAATGATCGAATATTCACCTCCCTGTCAAATGAAGTGTCCTTCTGAAATTTTAAAAAGTTTCCGGCAATTCCAAGATTCAAAAATCTCCAGGCATGGGTGAGGTAAATCTTTCCGGCAAAGAATGGATTATGGCCGGCAAAGAGCCCCGTCGAGCTTGAATTTCCGTAACCGACAAAAATATAGTTATTGTCGGAAAAACGGTAACTCATTCCGGCTAAAGTTCTATAAATTTCCGCAGAATCCTCCACTAAATCACTCCATGCATTTATGTGTAAGCGATGTAATCCAATGTCAATCCTGGTGATGGGATAAATTTTGCGGCTCTTAAAGGGCTTCTTTATACCAAATGAAATCCATTTTCTGAAATTTGCAGATAATTCAATGAAATTCTCTCTCTTTGAGGTTCTCTCGAATGTCAACGTGTAATTTGCCCCTCCACTCTGGCCGGAAAATTGAGCTCCACCAACTGAAAGCCCGGGAAACAACCTGGCATAAAAAAACTTAAGCTTTTTTTTCGATTTGAGCAGCGTATTGTCCCAAAAAAGGGTTTTTATATAGCTTAAGCTGTCTCTTTTGAATTTATAGAAAAAAATCCGCGATTTTAGACTTTTATTTGAGTAAATGATGGACGGATTGAAGGCTGATATTTTTCTTGTAGGAATGGATGCAAAATCCGCAGAAATTGAGTAGTAAACAGGCCTGTAGTGACCGGAGAAAAGCAAACCAGCATAAGTATAACTGTTTGTGCCCTTGCTCGAGTTCAACAGGGTTATCGTGCTATCGTACTCCTTTGGCAGAAATTCAATTGTATTTGGACTCATTCTCATCTCAAAGGATTTTGAGAAAAAGAGAGAGACATCCTGCAGTTCGGGGAAATAAAATCCGTTGATTTTTAAATTTTTTTGAATTACCGGGAAGGATGAGTCTCCAATTAGGGAATAGGTCTCAAAATTGTAAAATGGATTGAATGAAAGCTGACCATAATTTATCGGAACGGAGAGATTAAAGGCGAAGATCAGGAGAAAAATCATGGCAAAATTATTTTGTACTCATGGATGAAAGGTCAAATACAGTGGAGCATGGTAGAAAAAACTGATTTTTGGTTGCGACACTGTTCCTTAACTTTTTTTGATAATATCTGCATCATAAAAATCCGGGAATTTGGATCAGTTATGCGTAGTTTTTAACTCCGTATGACTATCTAAACTTCTTCCTGTGGGAATGCCACTGCTTCTCTACTTCAAAGATATTTTTCAAAATTTATGCATTATGCCCCCACCTTGATCTTCCCTCACTCGCTTTACGAGTGGTGGAAGGAATATCTGGATAGTAATCTCCATGGTTCAAAAACTTCCTCTCTCCGCAGTAAACACTTGCGTTGATAGGATAAAGGTAAAGGAATGCAATTTATTTCGTTCAAGCAAAAATCCATCAATCTCCCTCTCCCGCTTCGCGGGAGAGGGATGGGGTGAGGGTTTACATCTTGAATTTTTAAGATTTTAAGCGGAAAGCCCCCTCCCTTTAATCCCTCCCCCGCGCTTCGCGCGGGGGAGGGGAGTGTTTTGTGTTGTTGAAGGTTACAAGCTTTCGCTTGTTAGAAAGGTGCTTCTTGGTTTTCTGAACACTTAAGTTTCGATTGAAGGGTGACAATTAACTTAGCCTACGGATTCAGTATGTATGTTCAATTGATTGCCTGCATACCCTAAAAACTTCCTCTCCCCGCATAAATTCTCTGCGGGGAGAGGTCAGGTGAGGGGTTACATCTGACATTTTCATTGTAAAAGTCTAAAAAGGATATTTTTTGCATACAAATCTGAACCAGTTTTTTCCTCATCATACTCAAAAAGAATTGTCAAGTCCTGAAATATGTTGACATTTAAAAGGGGGACTCCCCTCAGCATGACCTACCCCCTGTCTTCACCTCAAATCCCTCTATCTCTACCTCCCCACTGTACACCTCGCTCGGCGTCGCATACCCCAACGACTGATGCCTGATATCACCCATGTTTTTGCTTGTCATGTATATTTATACAATAC
>WFZT01000123.1 GCA_015489415.1 Caldifarciminota bacterium
AACCGTGCAGGCATTAAAAGGGTTATTCTACCCAAATGGAATGAGAAGGATTTAATTGAAGTGCCTGAGTACGTGAAGAAGGAACTGCACTTCCATTTCGTGGAGCACGTGGACCAGGTGCTGGAGGTTACCTTTGGCGACAAACTTAAAAACAGAAACAGGTAGCTGGGCAGAGACCCTCGAGCTGAATAGAATCTTAGAGCCACAGAATTTAATTACGCTAACCAGGCTCGTTCTCCTGCCATTTGTCCTCATCAGTCTGTGGCACATGAGGATAAAGCAGTTTCTGGCACTTCTTACCCTTGCTGGAATTTCTGACATTCTTGATGGTTACCTTGCCCGTAAAACGGGCAGGGTAACCAGAATAGGACAGCTCCTGGACCATTTGATTGATAAAATCCTTGTTATCTCAATTGTTCTGATTCTGTATCTTAAGCTAAACTTTCCCTTCTGGGCCTTTGCCCTGATTTTTGCAAGGGAGATCGGGGCGCTGCTTGTTGCAGGGCTCCTTCTCAAAAAATACAAATTTGTAACTAAGTCCAATTTTCTTGGCAAGCTTGCGGGGGTTTCTTTTTTCCTTCTGACTTTCTCCTATATTCTGAAGCTTAAACCCTACGTGGTTCCTTTGATTTACGTGACTGTATTTTTCTTCCTGCTGTCGTCGGCGTATTATATTTACTCATACATTCTTAGAGTGGAGGAGAAAAACTTTGAATAGGATAATCTTACCACCACCGCTTGAGAAGGGTGATAAAATCGGGATTATTGCTCCGGCGAGTCCCATACCCGATCGCTCAAAGCTTGAGCGGGGGATTGAGGTGCTTGAGAGTCTGGGGTTCAGAGTGGAGCTTGGAAAGCATATTTTCGATGCCCATCTTTACCTTGCCGGCAGTGATGAGGCACGACTCTCTGATTTGATGGAATTTGTCGAGCGTGACGATATCAAAGCAATCATCGCTGCAAGGGGAGGATATGGGACCCTGAGATTGCTCGATAAACTTCCTTACGAGAAATTTGCGTTAAATCCAAAAATTATCATGGGCTTCAGCGACCTGACGTCACTTTTGATTGCGATAACTGAAAAAAGTGGCCTTGTGACCTTTGAGGGGCCTATGGTAGCCTCACTTTTTGCAAAGAGGGATGAACTCTCAATCGAGTATTTCCTTCGTGCGGTGAAGATAAGAGATTACACTATATTCCCAAACCCAATGCAGCTTAATGTAATACGCGAGGGTGAAGCAAGCGGAAGACTTCTTGGTGGTTGCCTTTCACTTGTAAACGCTCTCATTGGCACTCCCTATGAGCCTGATTTTACCGATGCAATTCTTTTCTTAGAAGATGTGGATGAGCCGCTTTATCGTGTTGATAGAATGCTGACCCAGTTGAGATTGGCAGGGAAATTAGATAAAGTAAAGGGGATTGTATTTGGTGAATTTGTGGGAGATTTTGATCTGAAGGACCTGATTGAGGTTATTGAAGATCGAACTGGCGACCTTGGAATCCCTGTTGTCTATGGATTCCCCTTTGGCCACGGAAGCCATTTTGTAACAATCCCAATCGGTACTCCCGGTGTCCTTAGCGTCAGCAAATCATCATCGACTCTGAAAATAAAATTCCCCACAGAGGTGTAGATTTTTGATGGCTCTGGACATTAAGGAGAAACAATTCTCAGAACACTCTGGTTTTTTTTAAAGAAATTGAAAGTCGCCCAACCAGATTTCTCTGATAATTCAAAGTGGGATTATTGATTAAAGTTCCGTCAATTTAGTTTGCCAATGATTGATTAACCCAATTCCGAATCACACTCCCGTAAAATCGGAAGATTAGCTTGCATCTCGTGTATCATGTGCATATAATAAAATCCGAAGTGAAATCTGGAGGTATAAATGGCATACCAGAATTCCTCTCCCATTTGCCGTCACAAAAATAGAATGAACCACAAGGGGGTGTTTGATGATAAATTTTCTTATAATTGGTTTATTCCTGATTCCAGGAAAGTATAGCGTTGAGATTCCCTATCTCTCACATACTCCAAAAATAGATGGGAATCTTGAAAGTGCATGGAAAGATGCTTTAGAGATTTCTGACTTAGTGGATGCGAGGGCCGGAAAACCTTCTCCTGTTAAAACCCGAATAATGCTGGGATACAGCTCTGATGCCCTTTACATTGCCTTTGTGTGCTATGATGATATGTCAAAAGTGCGGGTTCATAGCTCAAAAAGGGATGCATGTTTTGGGGACGACATGGTGGGACTCTACATTGACTCTTATAAAAACAGAGAAATGGCCTATCAATTTCAATGTAATCCACTTGGATGCCAGATCGACGGGAAAACAGGACAGGAAATATGGGAGCAACACTCCGATTTTGAATGGGAATCAAAAGGCAAAATGTATTCTGACCGCTGGGTTGTTGAGATGAAGATCCCATTCTCCACTCTGACGTTCCCTGCGGGTGAAAAACAGGCTTGGAGAATCCAGTTCTTCCGTGTTAGGCCAAGGAAGTCACTCGAATTCTACACCTGGTTCCCTCTGGAAAATGACTTTTCCCACATGCTTGACCACATGGGAGAGGTAAGATTTTCACTCAGAAAAGGCCACTTCGTTTCGAGCATAATCTATCCCTATTTCTTAATCTCAAGAACCTATTTAGCCGACAGCACGTACTGGGAGGATAGATTCGGCATCACAGCCGATCTTGGATTGTCCAACAACTCTCATTTCCTTATCACGATTGTCCCTGACCACAGGGAGATAGAGACAGATTATCCGGTCATTAGTGTTAATAGAAGAACAGCGGTTGGATACCCGGAGAAACGGCCATTTTTCCAGAGGGCAGACGAGATATTCAAATTCCCACTTTATGCATTTTACAGTCGCTCTATAAACGACCCGTACTTTGCCGCGAAATTCTTCTCAAAAGGGAGGAAATTGGATGTTGGCTTCATTTCAGCATACAACAGGAATTCCTCCTGGATCGTCCCTGTGGGGGAATACAGCTCACTCGTGAGCAGTGATTTAAATTCTCTCATTAACATTTTCACATTGGGCTGGAAATTTAGCAAAGGCTCCTATATCGGCTCTTTTGTCTCACACAGAATGACAATGTCAAAATCCGGGAATGGCAATCAAATGACAGGAGGTGTAAGGTGGGACCTGAGATTTTTCAAGGGTCTGGAAGCTTATGGGGCAATTCTTGGCTCTTACACAAAAGAAGTTGCGGATTCATCTCTCTATTTCTACTCCATCCTGCCGGACAGCTTTGACAACAAATATTCCACAATTTTTGATGGAGAAAAGTACTACGGCATTGCCTATCAGGGTGGGCTAACCGTCAGCACCCCGCATTTCTATGCTGACATCTACACGAGACACATTTCACCTACTTTCAGGGACCAGAATGGGTATATCGCAGTAAATAACCACAGGTCATACAATCTCAACTCTTACCTGCCATTTTACCCTCAAAACTCTGGAATTCAGGAGATTAAATTGGGACTGGAGACTTCACTGTATAGGACTTTTGATAACAAATTCATCGGAAATTCTGTTTCTCCCTATATATCGCTAATACTTCCATTCCAGACACAGCTAAAACTCAGTTACGAGTGGGAGAAGGAATTCTACAAGTGGAAAAATTTTGCCAAAAAACAATTTCTTGCAAGTATGGAAACATCTCCACAATCATGGATATCGTTTAATGGCCAGCTTAATCTCGGTGATGAGATATACTTCTATGGAAATCCTCCTGACCTCGAAGACTTCAAATCTGCTGCTGCAGGTATAACTCTGACACCACTAAAATCCTTTTTGGTGAACATTTCTTACCATCGAGAAATACTCTCAGGTGTTTATGACTTATACACTCTATGGCTCAAGACACAGGTTAGCTACAGGTCTTTTTATTTCAGATGGATTGGATACTACAATGACCAGCAGGAGATGTATTACTTTTTCCCGCTTATCTCCATAGAGCGCAGACATTTTGTTCGGATTTATTTCGGAGGAGCTTTTATGAAGCCCGCTTCATCTAAGAAACTGATGTATTATCAGCTATACCTAAAAACATCGTTTACCATAGGAAGGTGAAGTATGCTTTTAATCCTGCTTCTAAGTCTCTCGATGTTTTCCATTCCAGAAATGGACACCGTTGTTGTAAATAAAAGTCTTAAAATTGGGCCAAAGGACACCCTGTATATATCAGTTGACAACGGAAACATCAGCCTAATTGGGACAAAAGGGAATAAAGTAAAAATCAATTCCCTGTTGATTTATCCCAGGGGGAAAGAATTTAGAAGGCCGGAATTAAAGGTTAGCAAATTTCCTCATAAAATCGTGGTTGAAGGGAAAGTCAAAGCCCCTAATATGTATTCAAAAACAGACCTCGTGGTTTACATACCCGAAAATTTATTAACGGTGGCCGTGGATGTTAAT
Source organism: Caldifarciminota bacterium (assembly GCA_015489415.1). Lineage (GTDB taxonomy): Bacteria > Hydrothermota > Hydrothermia > B15-G9 > WFZT01 > WFZT01. Next base: position 4,435 of record WFZT01000123.1, read on the forward strand.
GGACACGTGAACATTGACGGTGTTCATGGAAGGATTACGATCCAAAACACAAATGGTGGCATAAAATTTCAAGGAATAAGAGGCACACTTAGCTTAAAATGCACAAACGGTGAAGTATCAGGTGAAGTTAGTAGAGAGGATACGGTGATTATTAATTCAGCAAATGGATCTGTTAACTTAAAAATTGATGCAGAGAATCCACTAATCATGGTGCAGGCAGCTTATGGTGAGGTTTATTCAGATTTTCCTTTAAATGAGCAAGAGGGTAAACCTGTGATAAGGATTGTGGCTTCTAATGGTGACGTCTATATACGCAAGAAGTAAAATCCCTGCTATACATCTCGATTTCGTTAGGTATTCCTGGCAATTCAGGTGAAATTTATCCACCCTTATTTTTTCTAATTTCTGCAAGGAATTTCATTAGCTCATCGTAGGAAAGGGTGTTTACGACATCGTCTTTTTCAAGCCAGCCCCTTCGGGCCACACCGACACCAAGCTTCATACTCCACAACTGACCGATATTGTGTGTATCTGTACCGATTGTGAGCTTTACTCCCCTTTCCTTTGCCTTCATGACATTTACGTCGTTCAAATCAAGCCGGTCGTAATAGGCATTGATCTCGAGCAATGTTCCAGTTTCCGCTGCCACCCTGATCACCTCATCAATATCAACGTTATAGCCCTCTCTCTGAGAGATGAGTCTCCCTGTGGGATGTGCAATGGCGTGGACGTATGGGTTCTCCATGGCTTTTATAATTCTCTTTGTAACATCCTCGGTTTTTGACCAGATATGCACTGCGGCCACAACAAAGTCGAGCTCTTTTAGGACATCATCAGGATAATCGAGACTGCCGTCCTGAAGGATGTCCACCTCGGTGCCTGCAAGTAGCTTGACTCCCTGTAATTTTCTATTGAGCTTTCTTATCCTTTCTGTTTTCTCCATGAGTCTGTCTATATCAAGCCCATGCGCATATTTAGCGCTCCTCGAATGGTCGCAAACTGCTATGTATTCGTATCCCATCTCTTTTGCCCGCTCTGCAATCTCCTCAAGAGTGGCTGTTCCATCTGAGTACTTGCTGTGTACATGCAGGTCCCCCTTAATATCCTCTAAGGTTACAAGGTCGGGTAGTTTGCCCTTCTGAGCGGCTTCGATTTCTCCTCTATCTTCACGCAGTTCAGGTGGAATCCAGATCAAGCCCAGTGCTTCGTAAACCTCTTCTTCGGTTACCCCCGCTATTTTTTCATTACCCTTGAAAACCCCGTACTCCGAGATTTTCATGTTCAGGGATTTCGCAATACTCCTCAAATGGATATTGTGCTCTTTGGAACCGGTGAAATACTGCAAAGCTGCTCCGTAGGACCCCTCAGGTACCACTCTCAGGTCAACCTGATAGCGATCGTTAAAAATACATGAACCTTTCGTGTCACCATGTGCAAGAATCCGTGTTACACCGGGCAATTTTGTGAAGTAGTCTATAATCTTTCGTCCATTTTCTCCGGTTGTGAGAATATCCAGGTCTCCGACGGTCTCTTTCATTCGTCTGAATGAGCCAGCAGGAGAAATCTTCTTCACCTCTTTAAGCTCTTTCATCCTTTCTACAATCTCTTCAACAAGGGGAATGGCAAGGCCAAGAGGGATTCGCTCTGACATCTTTTTATAGAGCTCGAGTCCCTTTTTGATATTCTCAATCTTTTTAGGGCCCATTCCGGGAAGCTTTGCGAGGCTACCATCTTCAAGTACCCTCTTAAAATCCTCTACTGTTCTGACTCCAAGTCTGTCGTAGGCAAGTTTGAGAGTCCTGGGGCCAATTCCCTGAACATCCATGAGTTTTAACAAATCCTGCGGCACCTTCGACATCACCTCATCGTAGCGGGTCATTTTACCGGTTTCGAGAAACTCGACAATCTTTTCCACCATACCTTTACCGATCCCCGGAATGGCCTCAAGTCCCTTCACCCCTTTGGTTTTGTAAATTTCCTCAACGTCGTCTGGATAATCCTCTAAAACTCGAGCGGCCTTGCGGTAAGCGCTCACACGGAATGGATTTTCACCAAGGAACTCCAGGCCGTCGGCAATTTTATCAAACATTTCGGCAAGAATCTTGTTCTTATTCATATTTTTACAATGTCAACGGGAATAAATATTGTCAAGGGGCGTGAAACCTGTTCGGGAAATCCTAAATTTTAGATGCCACCTTTTCCAATTGAAGTTCGTAATCTCAACGATAATTGCAATCGGTAAATTTTCCTTCTTTCCCTCGGGAGGAAGGGGGGAGTTTTAGACTGGAAAATCTCGAATTACTTAATTTTAAACATCGCTCTTCTCCTCAATACACTCACGCCGCACAAAAGGATAAACAGGTGTTACATTTTCGAACAGACTCAGGGGAGTAAAGTAAGTTTAAAAAATTTCAAATTAATAAAAGGTGGGCGGCGGCCCTACGG
>WFZT01000124.1 GCA_015489415.1 Caldifarciminota bacterium
CTTTTTAAAGGTCCTTTCCATGCATTACCCATGATTCTCACCTCTTGTTATGATTTTCAAAGCCTTTGGTAAAACTTTAAATTTAACCGGAAGATACCCGACAAGCTCTCCATCCATTTCCACCATCACCTCTTCTTCTGATGTAACCTCAAGAGTACTTCCTGTGAAATGCTCCACTTCATCAATATAAATGTGTGTGCCTTTATAGACAAGGGGCAGGTTTCGAATGAATCTTCTTCGAGTGGTCTTTTTTATCAATATCACCTCGAATTTTCCATCCTGCGGGTCTGCCATTGGGGCAACAAACATTCCACCAGCAAAGTATTTTCCATTGGCGACAATGGTGGAAATAATTTCAAACTCCCCAATTTCATTTCCGTCTATTTTTAGCCGCACAGGGTAAATTTTTAGCCTTACAATACTTCTCAGGATTCCATAGAGAAAAGCAAGCCTGCCACCAAGGACTTTTGGTGAGCCATCAACGTTGATGACGGTATCTCCCCCGAGTCCGATGTCCGATGCGTTGACGAAAACCCTGCTTTTTTCTTTTCCTCGCATACTTGTGAATTGTGCTTCTATGATGTCAAATTGCCGGGTTTTGCCGTTTTTCAGGTTGTCAATAGACTCTATATATGTTTTCCCCACGTCAACTGTGCGAACAAAATCTGCTCCTGTGCCACAATCAATGATTCCCAGCCTGACGTCCCGGCCTGACTGGTGAATCCCGTTCACGACTTCATTGATGGTTCCGTCTCCCCCCACAGCCACGAGGGTATCAATCCCTTCGAGGGCTGCTTTTTTGGCAAGCTCAATGGCATGTCCCCGGTATTCTGTGAAAACTACGTCAAATTCGGATAGAACTTTCCTCGCGTGGGATTCAAGTATTGGCCACCTTTTTCTGGTTTTATTTGCACCTGCAGTTGGATTGACGATAAATCTAATCACTTTTGATAAGTGACTCTGCCTTCTTTACAAGGATCGAATCGTCAAATCTCTCCTTCAGTATGTTGAAATATTTTGATGTTGAATCCTTGTTGTGATAAATTTCGTGATAAATATACACAAGCCCATAGAGAGCACGTTTGATCTCATCGTCGCTGGATGATGAATCTACGACAGATTTATACATTTTTACCGCCTTTTCAGGCTTGTTAAGTTCGAGAACGTATAGCTCGGCTATTTTTAATCTAACGTCTGTTGTGTCCTTTTCGTACTTTTCAATGTCCTTGTAGGCATTAAATTTCTTTCGAGCGAGATCGGCAATTTCTATGTTTGCCCTGGATGAGCTTGCCTTCTGGAACCATTTCATGGCCACTTTCACCGAGTCCGCGGTTTCATACAGTGTGGCAATGGTAAATGCAGCCATTTGGCCATATTTACCGTTTTTATCTTCGTCATAAACCTTTTTAAATTTCTTAATGGCGGCTGCCGTGTCACCCTTCTCAAGCAGAATCTTTGCTATCTTGAAATCAATTCTTGGTCTCCTTCTATCTCTTGGGGGGAGGTCTATACTCGAAAGGACTTCCTGTGCCTTATCGAGACTGTCCATTTTGAAATAAACGTCACCAAGCAGTTCCTGGGTTTGGACCTTGAGTGAATCTGAGAGAACATGCGACTTAAGCTCATTTAAGAATTTGACAGTGTTTGGGTATTGCCCGGTTTTGAAAGAACATTGAGCGGCAAGCATCAGGGCGTCTACTCGGTCGCGCTCACCGAGCTTTTTCTTTTTTAAAAGAGGTGAGAGCTCATTCAAGGCTTTGTCGTATTTCCCCTCAAGAGCCAGTGAGTGGGCAAGTAGTAGAGTTGCATCCTCGAGGGTGGTTTTTGAGCTATGTTTAAGGATGGCGCGTGCCTCCTCAGGGTTGCCCGATTCGATGAGCAATCTTGCATATTCAACCTTGGCCTCAGGGATGTACTTGCTGTTTGGGAAAAATTTAAAGAGTTCCTGAAATTTACGTTTCGCCTTAGCTCTATTGCCAAGCCTGAGATAGGAGATAGCCATCAGGTAGAGAGCATCGTCAACATACTTAGAGTTTGGATAAAATTCGAGTATTTTGGAGCATTTTTCGATGACTTTCTCGTATTCTTTCCGCTCCTTTGGAGAGATTCTTTTGTTTTTCCTATAGCTTCGTTCTGCCTCGTTAAAGTATTTTTTTGCATTGTAATATGTGTTGAAATAGGCACAGCTTGAGGCAAAAAAGAGAAATAGTATCGTGAGAGAAATTAACCGTTTCACAGTCAAAGATTATGACCAAAGAAGTCCTAATAATCAACGGTTGTGTCGAGCTTGTCGGAAAATTCGTGCTGGAGGAATAACAGCAGGAGAGAAATTGCAACCAGTAATACGCCACTTAACACCCTTAGTGTCGTACCGTCCAGTATAGATAACTCCACCTCCTTCCCCACCAATTCCGATACTATCCTGTTTAATAGCTCCTCCAGTACGGAAATCGATAATTTTGATAATCTGTAGTTTATGGTGGAGATAGCTGGGGAATGGTCAAATATTTCTATCATAAAGAACCTGAGGTCTCTAAAATAGAGGTTATGGATGTTCTTGTAAAAAGTAAGGATAAATTCATCGTAGTATTTTCGAGGTTTGCCACGTTTATTACAGGGTTCCTTAAGTTTATCATCGGTGTAATTAACGAGATTTTTGATGTCATTGAAGGTTAAGTCTTTTAACTTTCAATATTTTCTCATAGCTTCGGCCATCCTTTAGGGTAGAAGCTAATCAATAATACAAATGTTCCTACTTCGTATCGGGTATTTTTCGAACAGGCTCAAATATACTTGACAGATTTTGGGCTTTATCCTTTAAATCAAAATGTTCTGTAATTGATAAAGGAGTTGGTAAAATGATGTTGAAGAATTGCCCTGGGAAAATAGTGACCAGGAGGGGTAAGTAAAATGTTGAAGGTAATGCTTAAGTTAAAGGTCCCTTTGAGGTCAACACTTCTTGTATATCCCCATCATCATCGGGTAGGGAGATATTGAATGACGGGATTATTTTTGCTTTTGTTAGCGGGATTTATAAAGGCGAATGCCACGTTGGATAAGAGTGGACACATGATGTATGTGGAATATTCCATCAGTGAGCCTGCCGAAGACGAGGGTGTCATCTATGTGGATATTCTTTTTCATAACAAAGGCGAGACTTACAGAGTAGCCAGGCACAGGTATCCAGAGCCCATAGTATACATAGTTGATACATTTCCGTGGGTTTCGAAGGACAAATGGGAGGGTGGGGATTTAGAGGTAGTTGCGAGAAAGGCAAATGGGGACATTGAGAGGAGCTACATTTCGGAGGAGTCGATTGAGGTAAGGGATCTTGGATACAAGGAGCCTGAGGAATACAGGGTCAATTATGCGCTTGTGAAGCCAGAGGAGAGTTCTGA
>WFZT01000125.1 GCA_015489415.1 Caldifarciminota bacterium
CAAGAGCTCCCTCCCTTCCCCTCGGGAAGAAGGGAGGGTTGGGGTGGAATGGGCAACAATATTTTTGAGATGTATTGGGATGATTCTCAATCAGTATTGGTATTCTTAGACTCCTGAAACGGTTCGTACCTTTATAACGCCTCTTGTGGATCGGAGTTTTCTCATTACATCTTCAAGCTGCCCCCTTGTCTTCACATTCACGGTCAGGTCTGCCAGAAATTTACCGCCGTAAACCCCCTTGATATTGTGTGAAACCTGGTAATTCCCAAAAAGGTCTTCATGATCAAGTTCTTCGAGAAACTTGTTCAGTCCAGAGAGGTCCTCTGCCACTACTCTGAGCTTTACTTTCCTGACAAAACTCGATTCATCTACCCAGTAGGCAGGGAGGATTCGCGACCTGTCGCCGCGGTAATGGGTTACGTTTGGGCAATTTTTTCTGTGGATGGTAATTATTTTTGAGCTTGTTACGATGCCAACGATTTCATCGCCGGGAAGCTGAATGCAGCAACGGGCAAACTTTATATCCAGGCCCTTAAGGCCGCTCACTTCCACAAGTGGTCTTTTTGCGCCATAATGGGTCTTTCTCGATTGCGGCAGGAATTTCTTTACCTTGCTTATAAGCTTTTTCCTTGAAATCCTCTTCGCTGAGAATGCATAGAACAGCTCCTCCTCAGCATGCATGTTAAAAGACCTCACTATCCTGGTCAAAACCGTGTCCCTCGAATTTTCCGGCACATTCAACTCTTCAAACATTTTCATAACCTGCTCTCTACCGGCTTCAGTCTCTTCAGGCACAAATTTCAGGAGTAGAGCGCGCTTGAGCACCCTCATGTTGAGCTTTCCATCGGCGAGACTGATGTAAAAATTATTCTCCTCCTTCATCTTGAATTCGCCAAGGAGCTCCTTTGTGACCTCCTGATAATCCACATCAAATGGAATAAGCCTCTTAAGAATTCTCGAAAATTCCTCTTTCCCCTGCTGTATTTTCTCTTCCCTCTCTCTTCTGCGGAAAAATGCCCTGATTTTTTGTCTTGCGGCATGAGTCTTCACAAATTGTAGCCAGTCCCGGCTCGGTGAAGGAACATTGCCCGTTAAAATCTCGACGATATCACCGTTTTTGAGTTCGTAATTCAGAGGCACAAGTTTGCCGTTCACCTTTGCCCCTCGAGCACGGTGGCCAAGTTCGGTATGGACTGCATAAGCGAAATCTATGGGAGTCGAATGCTTTTTCAGTACCATTATCTCCCTCTTGGGAGTAAACACGTAGATATCCTCAACTGCCAGTTCCTTTCTCAATACCCTGTAGTAAGTTCGTGGGTCATTTATATCTTTCGAGCGGTCAATCAGATTATTGAGCCATAGCATGAATTTTGAGCGTTCCTCATTACTTTTGCTCCCTTCCTTGTAACGCCAGTGGGCCGCAATTCCAAACTCTGCTATTTCATGCATGAGCTCCGAACGAATCTGGATTTCGATAAATTTGTTGTCAGGTCCCATCACAGTGGTGTGAAGAGACTGATAAAAGTTGGGCTTTGGATTGGCGATATAATCCTTGAACCTACCCGGCACAGGTTTGTACAACTCATGGACCACTCCAAGGGCCTTATAAGCGTCGTCTTTGGTCTCTGTTATAATTCGAATTCCATAGAGGTCGTATAGTTCGTCAAATTTCTTGCTCTTTCTGCGCATCTTCTGGTAAACAGAATAGATGTGCTTGGGACGCGAAATAATCTGTGCCTTCACCCCCCGCTCCTTTAGCGCATTTTTCAATTGACTTTCAACAAGTTTGAGGAATTTTTCCCTATCCCTGCGTTTTTCATTAATTTTCCTCGCAAGTTCAGCGTATTTCTCAGGATTCAGGTATTTAAAGGATAGGTCTTCGAGCTCCCATTTTATTCGCCAGATACCAATTCGGTGGGCAAGAGGAGCATAAATTTCAAGGGTTTCCCTCGCAATCCTTCGCTTTTTGTCCGGGGGCAAAGGGTCAAGGGTTTTGATGTTATGAAGCCTGTCTGCGAGCTTGATAA
>WFZT01000126.1 GCA_015489415.1 Caldifarciminota bacterium
CGCACAAATGTTGATATCTGGAGCTTTTTATTCGGCAACATAACGACCATTACACACGGAGATTTGATATTTTTCTCAGTGGCAACGGCAATAGTGCTGGTTTATTTCATTTTCTTCTTCGGTGACCTGGTCCTCATCGGATTTGACCCGGAGGTAGCTCAGAGCTATGGGATTAATGTTAGGCTTCACAACTACGTTTTTATGACGCTTCTTGCCATGGTCATTATCATGGGAATAAAAATGGTGGGAGTGATTTTAATATCGGCCTTCCTCGTTCTTCCTGCCACCATTGCATCGGCATTCTCAAAGAGTTTCATCAAAATTATTGGGCTCTCAGTCCTTGTCAGCCTGGTTTTTACAGTTGCAGGGCTTTTTCTCTCTTATTATCTGGATATGCCAAGCGGGGCAACTATTGTAATGACAGGCACAGCGCTATTTGCCCTAACCTACCTCAAGGGAAGCTAATCTTCGAGAGTGTACTCGAAGAGGAAGATCGTCGCAGAAATGTAGATAAAATCAAAGAGTGCGAGGAATTTGAGCCAGCTTGAAGGATCAATTTTTCCTGTGAAAAAAGCCTCCGTTGCCTTTGTCGCAGCTATTATCAGGGGCACGATGATGGGGAAAAACAGGAGTGGTAAAAGTATTTCTCGCGCCCTCGTTCTGAGCAGCACGGCTCCCTGCAGAGTGCCAATAAACGTGAGTCCCACCGTTGCAAGGATTACAGTTAGGATTAAAATCCAGTAGCTCCCCGCGGGTGAAACCCTGAAAAGGACAGTAATAATGGGATAGACAACTATTTCAATAATGGTGATGAGCAGAAAGTTAAAAAGGGATTTCCCGAGCAAAATGAAAGTGGGATCGTAGGGCATGAGAAGTAGCCCTCGTAGCGAGTCCTCCTCGGTTTCAATTGAAAATGAGCGATTGAACGCGAGGGTCCCCGTGAAGATAATGGTAACCCAGAAGATGCCTGATGCGAGAAGTCCGGGATCAATTATGCCCGGTGGGAATGCAAAGTTGAAGATAACTACGGTGAGTAGCGCGAATACAAGGAGTGTGTTTATCATTTCCTTGGTGCGAAACTCAAGCCTGATATCTTTTATGAAGAGTGTAAAAGCCGCTCTGAAGAAACTCATTTGAAAACTTCCTGAAGTTTTTCCATTGAAATCTCAGGTTTATGAAATTCGTGGATAAATTTACCGCCCTGCATAACAAGAACCCGGTCAGATAATCTTGCCGCTATGTCAATTCTGTGGGTTATGAGGATGAAAGACCTATCCCTTTGCTGGTTTATGATTTCGACAGTTTTCTCAACTCCCCCGGGGTCGAGGCCAGAAAATGGCTCATCGAGCAATAAAATCTCAGGCTCGGCCATAAAAACCCTTGCCAGTCCCAGTCTCACTTTCATTCCCCGTGAATATTCCGTGAATCTTTTTCCGAGGCTCCTCTCCATCCCAAAGATTCTTGCCCATCTGAGGGCATTATCTCGGGAAATACCAAGCATTTTAGCATAAAATTCGAGGTTCTCCAGCCCTGTGAGGTTCCTGTAGAAAAATGTGTCATGGGATAGCACCCCCACTTTACGTTTCATTTCTGGATATTCCTCAGGATTCTTTGAAAATAGCCAGACTTTTCCTGAAGTGGGTCGAGTGGTGCCGGAAACAATTTTGATAAATGTGGTCTTTCCTGCACCGTTAGGGCCGAGGATGGAAACAAACTCTCCCTTTCTTAAAGTGAAACCAATTCCTTTTAACGCGTATTGCTCACCGTACTTTTTTACGAGTTTCTCAACTTTAAGAACTTCAGAGTTTGTCACAGATTTTCTTCTTCGCCTTATTAAAGTCTTCTTTTGAGAGGATGCCTTTGTCTCTCAATTCAATGAGCTTTTTAAGCTCTTCGAGAAGGTTTTCCTCTTCCTTTGAAACCTTTGCACCACCCCTAACTGTTTTTAACCTGAGGAAGATGATGATAACAAGGACTATAACTGCAACTGCGATGGCGATAGGGATCTCTACGTTGCTTTTTGAACCACCACTGGCTGAAACCGGCCCCTTTGAAATTTCAAGGTCAAAGCTTTCGGTGGGCTTAGAAAGGTTATAAACAACGTATGTCTGCCCATTTATATTTTGCTCGCCCTGGTTTTTGAAGAATTTTGATTTCACTTTGACACCAGGGGCGGTGAAGATTTGAGCAGAAGTTATTCTTTTGGGAAATTCACGATGAAGTGTAAGCTTTTCCCCCGGCGCTATGTAGTTAAATGCAATGGTTTGATTTCCCGGGTAAACAACATCGTTGTAAAAAACTGTATCGCCAACCACCATCCATTTTTCTTCATTCTGTGGCTGAATAAAAGTTATAGAATCGGTACCGTGCGGTAAAAAGAAATAGACGTAGTACTGGGCGTTAAAGGTTTTGTTGCCCTGATTGTTCAGATTCAGGGCTTCAACAATGTAGTATCCGCCGGTTTGAGGTTCGGGGAATATTACGATATGGTAGTTGGTTAGCTCGATATCGTCGTCCTTGTCCGTTACATCGTAAACCGGCACCTCGAGTGTCAGAGTATCACCTTTGAACTGGCCAACGTCTGAGAGATAGCTCACCCCTTTGTAGTTTACTTCTGCCTGATAAAATAATTTTGGATTTGCCCTTTTAATTACGGCAATACCATTACGGGGTTTCACAGATTTTGAAAATTTGATATTGTTGGTCGTGTCAAATCCCACCACACTCACCATTATGTTTTTGAGGGGTTTTGAGGGCTCTGTGCCGTTAGTTACTTTTATGATGAGCGTGTTTGTGATGATAGAGAGAGCAACGAGAAAATTCAGCATAACATTTCCTCCCTGATTTAGTGAGATTTATTATTAACTTGCCCGTGCCAATTGTAAAGAGCAGGAGAGTGTGGTCTAAAAATGTGCTCCCCGTTTATCCTGTAGCGCGGAGTGAATAGAGTGAGCAGAAAAGTAGGGTTAGAAATTAGTGGTTCAAGATTCTCCAAGTAGGACATGGGAAGTAGCGAAACTCCCTCCCTTCCTCTGGAAGGGAGGGTTGGGGTGGAATGGAAAATATTTGTTTAACAAAAATGTCCATGCATATTCAGGAATATCTTTCCCTTGGATATTCTATAGAGTGTTAGAGTTGCACATTCTCCCCTGGCACCTCCTTCCCGATGGAAGGAGGGGAAAATTTTCCGACTGGTATGCTGTAAAAATGGGGTTATGAGAATCCTTTGATAAGGTTGACAACTTAAACTCAGGGTTTTTCGTACAAGCTCAGAGGAGGAGATTGTGGTAGAAAATTGATAGTCTATGGTTTTGAGATTAAGCTAAATATCCAAAAGGAGTGTTTGATATGAGGATTCCATCTGTTTTAACAATAGCGGGCTCTGACAGTGGTGGGGGAGCGGGAATTCAAGCGGATCTCAAGACATATACCGCTCTTGGGGTCTTTGGCATGAGTGCCATCACTGCCCTCACAGCCCAGAATACCACTGGAGTTTATGGAATTTTTGAAGCCTCCCCAGAATTCGTTAAAAAGCAGATTGACGCGATTTTTGAAGACCTGCCTGTTGATGTGGTCAAAACCGGTATGCTGTCCAATGCAGAAATCATCAGAACTGTTGCAGAAACACTTAAAAAATGGAGGGTTGAGAAAATCGTCATTGACCCGGTCATGCGGGCAAAAGGTGGGGACCCTTTACTCGCTGCCGAAGCGACAGAAACACTTATTAAAGAATTTATCCCCATGGCCTACATTCTCACACCAAACGTTCCAGAAGCAGAGGTGCTCTCCGGTATGGAGATTAAAAATATTGACGACATGATAACCGCTGGCAAAAAAATCCAGGGGCTTGGAGCGAAGAATGTTCTCATGAAGGGGGGCCACCTTGATACCGGTAAAGAAGCTATTGATATCCTTCTCACACAAGAAGGCATATTTGAATATCGCGCCGAGAGATTTAAAACACCAAATACCCACGGCACAGGCTGCACCTATGCATCTGCCATTGCAGCTTATCTTGCAAGGTCATTTGACATTGTGGAAGCGGTAAAAGAGGCAAAAGTTTTTGTAACAGGTGGGGTGAAATACGGCCTTGAGCACGGAAAGGGTCATGGACCTGTTAACCACGAGTGGCGTGTTCTCGGCCTTAAACCCCCAATGGTGGAGGTAAGAGAGCTGTGAATCTATTGCTTGCACTTGTATTTATAATTGGAAATCCCATCAAATTTCAGGGATCAAAACTTATTTTCAATCACTCATCCATCAAGGTAAACACCCAGGACCTCATTTTCTCACCTTCTATGAGCTTCGTGGCATTTATTCAGAATGGAAACCTATCAGTTTACAACTCTGATGGAAAGCTCGTCAGGAAAATTTTAATTGAGGGAGAAAATCTTCCGAGCATAAAGCTGATGGATGACGGTAGCATGGCCGTTTTTTATCTTGCCGTGTACAACCTGATTGTCTATGATGGAGCGGGCAAAATCAGACTCTACTTCAGACCTCGCGGAAATTACTTCTACTATGAATCATACTCGGACTTTGATCAAAATGGCAAATTTACTGCACTTGCTTACAAGAAAGACAACAACTCGCATCTCGTTGTGTTCAAGAATTTCCAGAAAAAGTTCACCAAAATTTTTAAAAATTACCTGCCGGCCAGAGTATGGGTAAGAGGTTCAAGTATCTTTTTGAGATTGTACCGGGTAGAGGATAATCATGTGACCAGCGATTTTGTTTTGATGCTCGACTCCAATGGGAAAATGGTCAGAAAATTTGAGATTCCAAAAGTAAACTTCGTGGATAAACAAGGAAACCTGATTGCCCTCGCTTCTAAAAGAGAAGTTTACATTTTTCAGAGTGGTGAGAGAAGCTCTATCACAGGTATAAAAGAAAATTTATCCCCTTTCCCAACCGCTTCCCACGCACGAAGTGCGTGGGGGGCGGAGAAAGGTGGGGGGATTTCCTCTAAAAAATCCGTAAATTCAGGCGTCCGCTTCTCCTTTGAAAAAATAATCTATGATGTGAAAATCCACAAAGGCAGAGTTTACATCATCATAGGCGAGCCAAATCGGAGAAAGACCACCAACCCCGAAATCTATGAAATCTCAGAAAAGCCTACAAAGATTTTAAATTTAGATGGTACCTACCTTTACCCTCATTTCTATGAGTCTGATGGTAAACTTTACTTTTTAACCGAAAAGGGGGATATCCATGAGCTTTAAACTAATTTTAACAATGATTCTCGCATACAACTGGCCCGTTTCCCCTGTTAACCAGCAGCACAATATATCTGGAACCTTTGGTGAGTTTCGGCATACTTTTTCGATCCACTATCACAATGGCGTTGATATACCAGCCCCGGAAGGGACACCAGTTTATGCAGTTTTAGGCGGCGAGGTGCTATGGATGGAATCGGGATTCAACGGAGGCATAAGGGTCGGAAGATTTGCCTATATACACGTTATTCCGAGAAGTGACCTCCATCTTGGTGACCATGTGAATCAGGGAGAAGTTGTCGGCTATATCAACGAAGGTGCCCACGTGCATTTTAAAGACGGCGGTGGCGCTTCATCCTACCCTGTGAGGAATCCACTGATGCCAGATGCCCTGCAGCCCTTTGATGATCCATGGGGAACCAACGTTTATCGCGTGGCATTCTTTTCCCATTATCTTGACCATCAGATGAATCCAGATTCACTCTGGGGATGGGTTGATATCGTCGCAGGTGCCCTTGATACAACAGGATACGGGGAGGCTGCTCAAAACAACGGAATTTATGCCATCTGGTATGAGGTCCTGACCTCGGACACGGATAGTGTGGTTGTGGGCCCCCATCAGCTTGTTAGATTCGAATACCTGCCATCTACACCTGTTGAGGAAGTTTATTATATTCCATGGTCGAGCAATCAGAGCCACAATTACATTGTAACCAATTCTGCCTCGAAAAGTGTTGGTTATTTGAATTTGAATCGACTCCCCGGAGGCGATTACGTTCTTGCAGTTTATGCCACAGATACACGGGAAAATTACGATACCAATTTTGTAAGAATTCATGTTCTCCCACCAGATACAACTCTACCTGAGGTGCCGGTTTTGAAGACTCTTAAACTTTTGGATGACGGAAGAGCGATGCTAACGTGGCAACGGGATACAGTTGACAATGACCTCGCTGGTTACAAACTTTACCTGAACTTCAACCATTATGGCTGGAATGAATGGGCTACGCTTTCACCCTCGGACACATCTTTCACCACATCCCATCCTCTCGTTAATAACTGGGATTTTTATTTTAAGCTGGTGGCTTATGACAATATGGGGAATTACAGCGATTCCTCGACCACCTACGTGGTGAGACGTACAAATTCACCTGACCGGGTTTTGATAGTTGATGGCAACGATATAGAAAGGGGGAATGATTACTTTGAAACCTACCTCACGGGAATTGAGAATATAACAGTTGAAACTGCATCCTGGCGGTCTTTGCCGGACCTTTCTAACTATAAGCTGGTTATCTGGAGCTCTGGAAGCGATACAACGGAGATTGATACGGCCGCTTTAGAGAGTTTTATCTCAAATGGTGGAAAGCTTTTTATCAATGGCGCAAATATCGCAAAGAAATACAGGGACACAGGCTTTTTGCGTTCACTTGGGGCTGTCTTTGTATCTGATTCTACAACCAATGATACAGTGGAGTCCCGACCATGTGGCCCATTTTATGACCTATCAAGCGTTATTTTGAATGGCCTCGAATCCGATGTAATAGACACAGTTACAGGTGGATTCGCTATTATGCGTTTTAGAGGAGATGGCACAGCAGGAGTGCTGAGTCCCGATTCAAACGCAATTTTCTTCAGCTTTTCAATAGACCATGCCAGCAATGACAGTTTTAAAATCGGTGTACTTCGGAGGCTCATTGGTTTCTTTGGCGTAACAGAAGTTAGTGAAAGCTTCAATCCCGGTGATGAGGCATTCAAGCTCAGGTTCTCAATAAGCGGGAACGTCTATACAAATGCTAAAAAGCCAGAGATATTGAACATTTACAACCCTGCTGGAAGGCTTATAAAAACTCTGCGAATCGAGCCCGGAATAAGAAATTATTCACTTGATCTGGGAAGTGGAGTGTATTTTTACAGAATTAAGAACGGGCCTGTGGGCAGATTCCTGATTGTTAAGTGATGTTTGAATACAGAGACGGAATTTTATACTGCGAAGACGTACCTGTGCCGGAGATTGCCAGGAAATATGGCACTCCGGTTTATGTATATTCCAGAAGAGAAATTGAGCGGAGGATTTCGAAGTTAAAAAGTGTTTTCGGGGATGTCCCACACCTCATTGCATACTCGCTCAAGGCAAACAACAATCCGATACTTCTTAAAATTATTAAGGATGCCGGTCTCGGAGCGGATACTGTTTCTGTGGGAGAGGTGAAACTTGCCCTCGACCTTGGTTTTGAGCCCGAGAAGATTGTTTTTGCAGGTGTTGGTAAGAGAAGGTACGAGCTCGAGTTTGCCATTGAGAAGGGGATTAAATCAATTAATGTTGAATCTTACGAAGAGCTTCTTCTGATTGACGAGATTGCGAAGGCACTTTCAAGGCCAGTTGCCGTGGCACTCAGGGTTAATCCAGATGTGGCACCAAAGACCATTGATAAAATTGCCACTGCGAAGAAAACGAGTAAATTCGGGATCGATATGGAGACTGCACGGCACATTTTTTCGAATTTTAAGTCCGGGTATGTCCAGATCAGAGGGTTACACGTCCACATTGGCTCGCAGATTTTCGAGTATGAGCCGTATATAGAGGCAGTTGAGAAAGTTGCTCCTTTGGTTAATGGAAAGTTGGAATTTTTTGATGTAGGCGGGGGTTTTGGAGTTGATTACGAAGGCGATGGAAGGGAATTTGATTTTGAGGGCTTCAAAAAGTATGTGGTTCCACGAATCTTGGAGCTTGCAGACGAGGTGGTAACCGAGCCCGGGCGATTTATTATTGCGAAGTCATCAATTCTTGTGACTGAGGTTCTGTATCGAAAGCCTCATTTTATCATTGTGGATGCGGGAATGAACGATTTTTCTCGTCCTGCTTACTATGGGGCACGGCACAGAATCGTGAATGTAACTTTGAAGGGCAGGAAAAAAGAGGCCGTTGGAGTAGGGGGGCCTGTGTGTGAGTCCACCGATGTTTTTGGTAAGGATTTTGAGCTTGAGATACCAGATAGGGGAGAGCTTCTTGCCATAATGGATACCGGTGCCTATGGGATGAGCATGGCATCAAATTACAACGCGCGTCCACGACCGGCCGAGGTCTTATGCGAAGGCAAATCTTACAGATTAATCCGACACCGCGAACCCCTCGAAGACGTATTATGGCGAGGAGTACAAGAATAGTTCACCTTTTATTCCTCCTCGGAAGGAATTTTCAAAAGTGGCAAAAATAGAGGCGGATAGCCCATTTTCGCAAAAAGTGTCGAAACTGTTTCTCTCAAATATGGCCATCCATGGAGAATTGCGCTGGACTTAGCGTAAGTTTCAACATGCTCCGAATTCAAAAGCTCTGCATCATCAACGTGGTAATCGAGTTGCTGGGTAATAAGCACCTTAAAGGCTATTTTCCTTTTTAACCTACCAATAAGTTGCAAAGTTTGTGTGATCTCAAAGCCATTTTCTTCGTCTATTGAGTAAGAATAACTGAATTCGAGCTTTAAACTGGGGAGCTCGTCTTTATATCTTATACGGTTATCAACCATGAGTTTGACGATAAAAATATCTTTCAACTCAGTGGAATTTACAAATTCAGAATATTTATCCATTCTTTCACCTCTCAAGTCTCAAGCTGGAATAATTTTTCTACCAGTTGCCTGCTTTTTAGTAACGACAAAATCTTTTACTTTTAATGACTTCCAGCCCTCCTGAGTTTGAGTTAGAGTATTCGTTTTAATAGGCTTTTAATCTCCTCTATTTCTTTTTTAATCCCCATCTCGCTTTCATATCTACCCATGGCGTAGGATATCAATTTCAGGATGAATGAATTGAGGCTTATACCTTCCTCCTGAGCCAATTCGACAAGCTTTTTGTGTAAAGAAGGGGGTAGTCTCAGCAGAAGTCGTCCACTAAAATTCCTTTCTGCCATAGGTTCTGGCAATTTTTTACCCCTTTTGATTGCAGTTTCTATGTAAAGTTCTTTTGCCTCGTCAAGCATTTTAAGGACTTCTTCTAAAGTTTCACCGTAAGTTAGACATCCGGGTAGCTCTTTTATCCAGGCAACATACCCCCCTTCCGGGTCAGGTTCAATTTCAATTCTGTAAGGTTTTTTCATATATTTTTTAACCAGTTCACGAATTTTTTTGTCTTTCATACCAATCCTCCAGGTTTAAAATTTTTGCAACTTTTCTCAAATAAACTCGTTTAACTCTGCGGCCCTTGATGGTTGGAATTGTAATCTGGTCATCTTCGTAATCCACTCCCTCAACGGGGTTGGTGAGAACAAAGATGTTATGACTTCCCTTTTTATTAACAAGTTCAAAACCAAATGCTTCAAGGATTTTTGCCAATTCATCGTATGAAAACTCTGCAGGAAATCTGAGTAATCTCTCAACCCTTTTTAAAAGTGATTTTCCCATTTAGTATCATATACGATATCACATGAAACTAAGAGTGTCAAGTAGTGGAAGAGTTTGCGAGAGACAAAAGAATCTAAGTATTCCCTTCCTTTCGGGAAGGAGTAGGTAGGGAAAATGGAGAAAGAAAAGTGGCTTAAAATATTAGAAAATTTGCCGTTTTTAGCATAAATTACGGGTGAGAATTTTTAAAAATGCACAACATCAATCACAAATTCAAAAAATCCCTCCCCCACAAGCTCAGCTTGTGGGGGAGGGCAAGGGAGGGGGCATTCCGCTTGAAAAAATAGAAAATTTATGTGTATCCCTCACCCCGACCCTCTCCCACTTCGTGGGAGAGGGAGATTAGTTGATTGAGATTTTGCCAGATGTGACCCCTCACCACAATCCTCTCCCCGCCAAAAATTTATGCGGGGAGAGGAAGTTTTTTCTTAGTCAGGTAAATTCTTGCCAGTGTTTCAAAAAATTCTCCAATGGCCATGTATCTCTTAAGCCTATCTTTCGGCGAGGAAGGATGGGTCAATAAAATCTCTTGCGTATTTTATGCGTGAGATGACATCGATATGAGTAAATGGTGTAACCAGCATTGATAAGCCCAGGGTGACATCATTCCCATCCAATTTCTCCCACTCAGGGCTTATAATAAGCAAACTATGAATGGGAGAAAGTTTGAAACCCTATCCGGGATACCCATTAAAGAGGTTTACAGGGCAGAAGACCTTGAAGGCTTTGACCCTGAAAAAAAACTGGGAGAGCCCGGAAGGCCCCCATTTACCCGCGGAGTCTATCCCAATATGTACCGCGGAAGACTCTGGACCATGCGTCAGTACGCAGGATTTGGCTCCGCAGAAGACACCAATAAAAGATTCCTGTATCTCCTTTCACAGGGGCAAACAGGGCTCTCAGTTGCTTTTGATTTGCCAACTCAATTGGGATACGATTCCGATCATCCCTTGGCAGAAGGAGAGATTGGCCGCACAGGGGTGGCTGTTTCCACAGTCCAAGACCTGTCCATAGTTTTCAAAGGCATTAATTTAGGTGAAGTCTCCACTTCAATGACCATCAACGCTACAGCTCCTATTCTCCTTGCCATGTACATTGTTATAGCAGACCGAAATGGTGTGCCTCGCGAAAAACTTTCCGGTACCGTCCAAAATGACATTCTAAAAGAATTTGCCGCAAGAGGAAATTATATCTATCCAGTGGAACCTTCCATGAGGCTTGTTGGTGACCTGATTGAATTTTCCGCAAAATACCTGCCCAAATGGAATCCTATCTCCATTTCTGGCTATCATTACCGGGAAGCTGGAGCAACCGCAGTTGAGGAATTAGCTTTTACTTTTGCAGATGGAATTGCTTACGTTGAAGAGGTTAAAAAGCGCGGGATTGACGTGGATAAATTCGCTCCTCGGCTGTCATTCTTTTTCAACTCTCACAATTATTTCTTCGAGGAAGTGGCAAAATTCAGGGCTGCAAGGAGAATCTGGTATAGGATAATGAAAGAGCGATTTAATGCGCAAAATGAAAAATCCATGAGGCTCAGATTTCACACTCAGACAGCAGGCTCAGCCCTCGTGGCACAGCAGCCTTTAAACAATATCATCAGGGTCACACTTCAGGCCCTTGCCGCTGTCTTAGGTGGCACACAATCATTGCATACAAATTCATTTGACGAGGCACTCGCACTTCCCACCGAGCTTTCTGCAACAGTTGCATTGAGAACCCAGCAAATCATTGCTTACGAATCCGGAGTGGCAGACTCTGTTGACCCCCTCGCTGGCTCTTACATGGTGGAGAAACTTACAGACCAGATTGAGGAACAGGTCTGGGAACTCCTGAAGCAGATTGACGAAATGGGTGGTGCTGTTGAAGCGATAAAAACTGGTTTTTTCCAGAAACGCATTGAGGAATCATCTTATAAGTATCAGATGGAAGTCGAGAAGGGAGAGCGAACCGTTGTGGGGTTAAACAGGTTTACTGTTGATGAGGAGCCCAAGATTGAGCTTTTGAAAGTTGATCCTGAGGTTGAAAAACGTCAGCTCGAGAGACTTAAAAAATTCAAGAAAAACAGAGATTTTGACAGGGTCAAAAAAACACTCGATAAGCTAAAGAATGCTGCTCTTAAAGAAGATGAGAATTTGATGCCTATAATCATTGAAGCAGTTGAAAACAGGGCAACGTTGGGAGAAATTTCCGATGCCCTGAGGGAGGTCTGGGGTGAGTTTAAATAAGATAAATCATATTGGCATTGCAGTCAGTAACCTTGATAGGGCAGTTGAAATTTTTAAAACCCTATTTGGAAAAGAGCCTGAATTTGAAGTACTGGAGGACCGTGGCCTGAAGCTTGCCATTTTTCATCTTGAAAATGTTCGCGTTGAGCTAACAGCACCCATCAGGGAGGGAACGGCCATTGATAATTTCTTGAAAAAACGGGGAGATGGAATTCATCATCTCGCTTTCGAAACCGAGGATATAGAAAAGACTCTTGATCATTTTAGCAAAGAAGGTTTTGAGGTCATTGACGGTCCAAAGGAGGGGGCTGAAGGCTACATTGTTGCCTTTTTGAACCCAAAGCAGACCAATAGAGTGCTGATTGAGGTTGTTCAAGAGAAGGAGTAGAAATCATGGGAAAAACCGTTGTTGAGAAAATTTTCGAAAGACACTCTGAGGAGAAAAATATCAAGCCTGGTGATATTGTATGGATTGATATTGACGTAAGAAGTGCGCGGGATTTCGGTGGGCCTAACGTGGTTAAAAAC
>WFZT01000127.1 GCA_015489415.1 Caldifarciminota bacterium
ACCAATCTCCCCCTCGGGGTCATGCCCCAGGACCAAGGCCGGTCTCCACCCACTCATACCATCTCCTCCCGAAGTGTTTTCCCTATATTTTTAGTGATAACCATCATAAATAACAACAAACATTATAGAAGAAGGGATTGAGGGAGAGGGCCTTCCTCTTAAATTCTACAAAAAATTCAAGATGTTGACTACTCAATAAAATCTCACCCAAATCAATTGCAAAATTCAAAGCGGTAAAGTATTATGTTAACCTTATGAAGCAGGTTTTTGTGAAGGACTTAAGAGACCATATCAACGAAGAAATTGAGGATGCATTCCTCGTTTCAAGTATAAAAACAAAGAAAAAGCGGGACGGTGGAGACTTCCTCGATGTGGTCCTTTCTGATGCAACCGGCTCAGTTCCCGCAAGAGTCTTTGACGACATTGAAAAGCACCGCATTCACATTAAGGCTGGCGAGGTAATAAAAATTCGCGGCACAGTTGACCAATACCGTGAGGAGATAACCATAAAAATCGCTGAAGTCACACCACTTGAAGACTACGATGTTACCGACTTTATCCCAACCACCCCGCATGATATCGAGCTAATGGTATTAAAACTCCACAGAATAATCGAAAGGGTCAAAAACCCCCATATGAAAGAGCTTCTCAAGCGTTTCTTCGGTGATCCTGAATTCCTGAAAAAATTCAAAATGGCCCCCGGTGCCAAATCACACCATCACGCTTATATCGGTGGCCTTTTAGAGCACACTTTAAACGTAACCGAACTCTGTATAAGCATTGCCTCCCGTTACAAAGAGGTAAATTTTGACCTGCTCGTCACCGGAGCGCTCTTACATGACATTGGCAAAACCGAAGAATATTCCTATTTTCCGAGCATAGACCGGACAGATGTTGGACGACTTCTTGGACATCTGGTGATAGGCTACGAAATGATCATGCGGAAAATCCGGGAAATGAAGAACTTCAGGGGTGGATTCCCGGAAGACCTCAAATTACAGCTACTCCATCTGGTTATTTCCCACCACGGAGAGCTCGAATGGGGCTCACCTGTTCGACCAATGACCCTTGAAGCCCAGATTCTACACTTTGCAGACAACATGGATTCCAAAATATGGATGTTCATTGATGCGAGAAACAGACGCAGAGAGCCCGATTCCCCCTGGTCTGAATTTATGCAGAATCTGAAAAGATACGTTTACCTCGGACTCCCGGAGGAAGAAGAGACACCCAATGGAGAACTCTTCCCGTAAGATTAAAGTCCTCTTCAGACTGAGCTTTCTCTACCACAGAGCCTCACTCGACCCCATTTATGAGGTTATGAAAGATGACCCTCGTTTTGATATCTATTTCTCCTGTGAGGACGAAAAAGAGCGTAAATTTTCCATTTTTACAAGAAGCCTAAAAGACAAAATTCACGAACAGTTGAGACGCGAAGGTTTGAAAATTGCTGAAACCAAGAGTGGTTTTGACATCGTTATTACAGGGGATACCATCAGAGACGCACACCTCTATGGCAAAACAATCCTTGCCTTTGTAAACCACGGCACAGGCATAAAGACCATTCTTTACAGAAATCTGAAAAGCCAGCCAGACACAAAGTATATCATATTCGTTGAGGGGCCCTACCGGAAGCGTAAAATCATTGAGGAAGGTGCCCTTTTGAAGAATGAGGTATACGTGGTGGGATATCCCAAGCTTGACCCTATTTTTCAGGGCAAATTAAATCGGGAAGAAATTATGAGAAAATGG
The DNA here is from genome assembly GCA_015489415.1 of Caldifarciminota bacterium. Taxonomy (GTDB): domain Bacteria; phylum Hydrothermota; class Hydrothermia; order B15-G9; family WFZT01; genus WFZT01. The sequence goes on from WFZT01000127.1 coordinate 1,753, forward strand.
GGACTTGATCCAGAGAAGAAAACGGTCCTTTATGCCCCTACTTACAAGCCAACGAGTATCTACGCCCTGAAGGATGCCATCTTCGAATACACCAGGGATTACAATCTTATCATCAAACTTCATCCCTACTCGTGGAGGGGAAAATATGCACCCCATTCCCAGCACAGAATCTTTGAAAAACGGCTTAAGAAGTATCCCCACGCGGTTTTGATTCCCAAAGAAGAGCACAATATCCTGCCGTTTATTTACGTTGCGGATACCATGATCACGGAGGCCTCGAGCACCATGTTTGAATTTCTGGCCATTGGAAAGTTTGGTATCATCTACAACCTTCCTTATGAAAAGCTCAAGCACCATGACGGAACTCCTATTTTGAGTGAGGACAACCGGGAGTTTTTGGAAGGTGCCTTTGTGCATATCTCGAGGCCCGAGGAGCTTCCCGCGGCCATCGAGCGTGCCCTGAATCCCACGGACGAGATGAAAGAGAAGGCCGAAGAATATAAACGCGAGCTTTTTTACAAATTAGATGGCAACGCGTCCCGCAGGATAGTGGAGAAACTTGTGGAGCTCTATGAAGAAGGTGGGCATGAAAACGGATAACCTCATTTTTGGCCGGAATCCCGTTTATGAGCTACTCCAGACCAATCCTGAGCGTATCACAAAAATTTATATTCAAAAGGGGGTGAGAATTGACCAGAAGATTTACGACAGGATCAAAGAATCCAGGATTCCTGTGTCCCTTGTATCGAGGGAAAAGCTCAAAAGTATGGTGGGGAATGTAAATCACCAGGGTATAGTTGCGAGGATAAGCCCAATAGAGACGGTTTCAGCTTCAGAGATTATTGAGAGGGTTGTAAAAAATCGAGGGATTGTAGCGGTGGTTGATCATGTAGAGGACCCGCAGAATTTGGGGAACATAATAAGGACAACGGAGGTTTTAGGGGGGCTTGGCGTCGTGATTCCATCACGACGCCAAGCCCCCCTATCAGAAACAGTGGTCAAGGCTTCAGCAGGAGCGATATTTCACATCCCCATTGCTGTAGTTCCTAATATTGCAAGCTTTTTGAGAAACTTTAAAAAAGAAGGTGGTTTTGTTGTATCCGTTGAGATAGGTGGAGAAAATATCTTCAATTTCAAATTTCCATTCCCTCTTGCCATCGTGATAGGTGGAGAGGATAAGGGTGTGAGCCGGCTTACTTTGAAAGAAAGTGATTATGTAGTTAGTATCCCAATGAAGGGGAAAACAGGCTCATTAAATGCAGCCTCAGCCTTTGCCATTGCCCTGGCATTTGCAGTGAGGGATATGGGGTGAAGATTTTATTTTGAATTTTCAAGCGGAACGACCCCTCCCTCACCCTCCCCCGCTTGCTTCTCAAGCGGGGGAGGGAAAAGTTTGTAGCCATTTCATAACACAAGCTTCTCTTGTGTAGGGAAATATTTTTGATGTTGTGGTTACACATGTTTCAAAGATAATTATGTGACAATTCACTTTGCCCAAGTGCACAGCTTTTTGTTTAAAACTTTGAGATAGCAAATTAAAACACTCCCTCTCCCCGCATAAATTCTTGCGGGGAGAGGTTAGGTGAGGGGAAACATATTAAAATTTTTTAAATTTTAAGTCCTTCATAGCTATCAGATGTTTGAACATGTAGCAGAACTTTAAATGTGTCATCTTTCACCATTCTCCCCTAACCCCTCCTTCCAAAGGAAGGAGGGGATTTTGGCTCGCAGTGTGTGAAAATTTTGGAGATGCAGGGGCATAGTGGAACAGGTTTGAAAAAGGATTTTACTCACATCCCAAAAATCTTCCTCTCCCCCGCATAAATTCTTGCGGGGAGAGGATTGAGGTGATGGGTTACATATTCAGGCAAAATATGAGATTCGATGTGCCACCAAGGGGTTAAATTGTGGGAAAGGTGATTGGTTTTCTTTACTTTTTCTTATCTTTTGACTCTTCCCAGAGTTTGTCCATCTCTTCGAGGGACATGTCGTTTAAATCCTTGCCCTTTTCCTTTGCCTTCCTTTCAATATATGAAAACCTTTTGACAAATTTTTTCACAGTCTTTCTCAGGGCATCTTCAGCATTTATACCTCGATGACGTGCATAATTAACGATGGAAAACAGTAGGTCCCCCATTTCTTCTTCAACCTGCTCCTCATCCTTCGCATTCTTTAGCTCTTCGATTTCCTCTTTGACCTTTTCAAGCACATCTTCTCCCTTCGTCCAGTCGAATCCCACCCTTGCAGCTCGATTGCCCACCTTCTGTGCAAGCATCAACGCGGGAAGCGAAAAATTCACATGCTCAAAAATCCCGTATCCCTTACTCTTCTCCCAGTTTTCAAGGAGCTCTTCCTGATTCTTGAATTTTTTGTCTCCAAATACGTGAGGATGCCTGTGAATCATTTTTTTGACGATAGTATCAATGACATCATCAATAGTAAATTTCCCCTCATCCTCCGCAATCTTTGCATGTAAAAGAGCGAGGAAAATCACATCTCCAAGCTCTTCCTTTAGAGACTGCCAGTCTTTTTTCTCAATTGCGTCAAGAACCTCGTATGCCTCTTCGATGAGATCAAAGCGAATAGTTTCATTGGTCTGTGCCCGATCCCAGGGACAGCCGTCTGGAGCCCTCAGCCTCTCCACAATCTTCCATATTTCATCAAGTGACCTTTTCATAGTGCAGAATTATAGCACCGCATGAACGACAGAACAAACCTGCGGATTACACTTTTTTCGTTGGAAACTCAGTGAACTCGCTATAATCAACAAAATTCCCCTCTTGGGAAACCCTCATAAACATCTACAAAAACTCAAGCCATAGGATTCCTTTTGAATTAAAGTTAGCCCAAGTCCTGAATTTAACAGAGGTTACGTCCTTACACCCTTTTATAAAAATTCTTGAGTAACGGCTTGACAATAAAATTATAAACAGGTATCTATTACTACTCACAATGAACACTTCCCATCAAGGAGGTTGGCCCTGTGAAAAAGCACTGGACACAGAGGTTAAAAGAGGAGATGGAGAAAATCAAAAAAGAGAGAGATGAATATAAGAACCTTTATTTGAGAGCCCTTGCAGATCATGATAACTACAAAAAGCGGATCGAGGCAGAGTGGAAGAAGGCCGTTGAATATGCCAATGAACGCCTCGTTTTCGAGCTACTTCCGGTTCTCGACAACTTCGAGCGGGCTCTCGACGCGATGAAAGAGGCCACTGATGTGGACTCCATCAAAAAAGGCGTGGAAATGATTTACAAAAGCCTCCTTGAAGTACTGAAAAAGGAAGGGCTTGAGCCATTTGATTCAAGAGGCGAAAAATTCGATCCGAGACTCCACGAGGCCATTTCAGTTAAAGAAACCAGTGAAGTGGAGCCTGGTGTGGTAGTCGAGGAATTCCAGAGAGGTTACAAATTCAAAAACAAACTGCTGAGACCAGCGAGGGTCTCAGTTTCCAAAGAGCCCGCAAGGGCAAAAGAAGACCCTACGAAGGGAGGGATGTAATATGGCCGAAAAGATCATAGGTATTGACCTTGGAACGACAAACTCTGTGGTAGCTGTTGTCATAGGTGGTGAACCAACTGTTATTCCAAATCCTGAGGGAGAAAGATTAACTCCCTCTGTTGTTGGCTTTAAGGACTCTGAGGTCCTTGTTGGTTCCCTTGCAAAAAGACAGGCAATCACAAACTCTGAGAATACAGTTTATTCTGTAAAAAGATTCATGGGCCGCAGATACGACGAGGCCCTCGAAGACATTAGAAGAGTACCGTATAAAGTAGTTCGTGGAAAGAACGATCGCGTGGAGATATTCATACCGGCAGTAAACAAAAACTTCACCCCTGAAGAGATTTCGGCAAAGATTCTCTCATACCTCAAAAAAGCAGCTGAAAGCTACCTCGGCGAACCCGTTAAGAAGGCCGTGATCACAGTTCCTGCATACTTCAACGACGCTCAGAGGCAGGCAACCAAAGACGCTGGGATAATCGCAGGACTCGAGGTTTTACGTGTATTCCCCGAGCCAACAGCAGCAGCTCTGGCCTATGGCTTAAACAAGACTGATAGAACCATCCGCGTTGCAGTTTATGACCTCGGTGGTGGAACCTTTGACATCTCCATTCTCGAGCTTGATCAGGGTGTCTTTGAGGTAAAAGCCACAAAGGGTGATACCCATCTTGGTGGCGATGACATTGACCAGAGAATAGTTGAATGGCTTATCGAAGAGTTCAAAAACGAGACCGGAATCGACCTGAGACAGGATAAAATGGCACTCCAGAGGCTCAGGGAAGCAGCGGAGAAGGCGAAGAAAGAGCTTTCAACAATGATGGAAACCACCATCTCCCTGCCATTTATTGCGGCCGACGCTTCTGGCCCCAAGCATCTTGAGAGAAAGCTTACCCGTGCGAGACTTGAGGCGATGTCCCGTGACCTGATCGAGAGAACCATCACAATCTGCCGTCAGGCCCTTGAAGATGCCAAAGTTTCACCTGCGGATATTGACGAGGTAATCCTTGTTGGTGGTCAGACAAGGATGCCACTCGTTCAGCAGATGGTGAAAGAGTTTTTCGGCAAAGAGCCTCACAAGGGAATCAACCCCGATGAGGTCGTGGCCATTGGAGCTGCCATTCAGGCAGGAATCCTTGCCGGTGAATACAAGGACAAGGACATTGTTCTCCTTGACGTTACACCACTCTCTCTCGGTGTGGAAACTCTCGGTGGTGTATTTGACGTTGTGATTCCAAGGAATACAACCATTCCAACAAGGAAATCCAAGATCTACACAACTGCTGAAGACAACCAGACCAGTGTTTTAATCAAAGTTTATCAGGGCGAAAGACCTATTGCTTCGGAGAACAGGCTGCTTGGGCAGTTTGAGCTTACAGGAATTCCACCAGCCCCAAGAGGCGTGCCCCAGATAGAAGTAACATTTGATCTGGATGCAGATGGAATACTGCATGTGAAAGCCGTTGACAAGGGCACAAACAAGGAAGCTTCAATTAAGATTCATGCGAGAACCGGACTGACTGAGGAAGAGATTGAAAGAATGGTAAAAGAAGCTGAGGCACATGCTGAGGAAGACCGGAAGAGGAAAGAGCTTATCGATCTCCGCAATCAGGCTGATGCTTTTGCTTACTCTGTGGAAAAGAGCCTCAAGGAACTCGGAGACAAGATACCGGCAGATAAGAAATCTCAGGTGGAAAGTGCAATCAAATCCTTAAGAGATGTGCTCAACCAGGATGACGCCGGAAAGATCAGGCAGGAATTTGAAAATCTGCAGCGTATCTGGAACGAAGTGACACAGGAGATTTATAAGGCCCAGCAGGCTGCAGGAGCAGGGGCACAGACCCAGCAGCAACAGCAGCAGGATAAGGGTGACGATTCAACAAACTATGAGGTAGTGGATTAAAATCAGGGGGCGGAGGCAGCGAAGCTGCCTCCGCCCCCTTTCAAACTATGGATTTTAATCCCCTCGAACATTATTATTTACCAACATGAAAAAGAAGAGAGATTACTACGAAATCCTTGGTGTTCCGCGTAACGCAACGCCCGAAGAAATTAAAAGGGCGTATCGCCGTCTTGCCATAAAGTACCACCCTGATAAAAATCCTGATAATAAAGAAGAGGCCGAGGAAAAATTCAAAGAAATTTCTGAGGCATACGAAGTTTTAATTGATCCTGAAAAGAGGAAAATCTACGACCAGTACGGACATGAAGGTCTTCAGGGTGTATTCAAGCAGGGTGACTTTACCTGGCACGATTTCTCACATTTTGATGATTTAAGGGACATATTCAGAGAGTTTGGAATTGATTTTGGTGGTGGATTTTTCGACTTCATGAGTGACATTTTCGGAGGTCCACGTCGCAGGAGGGATGGATACGGAGTTACACACCACGGACCTCAAAAGGGTGAGGATATTCGCATAAAAATTCCACTGACCCTTGAAGAAATCGCAAAAGGGGCAACGAAAACTGTTAGACTTGAGAGATACGAGGTTTGTGACGCCTGTCATGGAACAGGCTCAAAATCTGGTAAAGTCGAAACCTGCCCAACCTGTGGTGGCACTGGTGTTGTAAGAAAGGTACAGCGGACATTCTTTGGCCAGTTTGTACAGACCACCACCTGCCCCACATGCCACGGTGAAGGTGTGATTATCAAAGACCCGTGCCCGGTTTGCCACGGAACAGGCCGCGTAAAGAAAAAGGTAGAGCTCAAGATTGGATTCCCCCGTGGTATACACGAAGGGCAGTCCGTTGTATTGAGAGGAGAAGGTCACGCTGGCTACAAAGGTGGACCTCATGGAGACCTCTATGCCACAGTAGTTGAAAAGCCCCACGATAGGTTTAAGCGCAAGGGTGATGACCTTTACACTGAAGTCCCTATTTCTTACTCAATGGCCGTCCTCGGTGGCGATATTGAACTTAAGGATATCCTTGGCGAGAAGGTGAAAATCCACATTCCACCAGGTACACACAGTCACACAACATTTCGAGTGAGGGGCAAAGGCATGCCGAGACTCAATGGTGGTAGAGGTGACCTATATGTCAAAGTCGAGATAAAGGTACCAAAGAAACTCACACCCGAAATGCGGGAATTGATCGAGAAACTGGCAGAGTTTGAGGGGAACGGCCAGGTGGGGCACGAGGAAAGTGTTTTTGAAAAGATCAAAAACGCGTTTAGATGATCACCTATTATGCACCACCCGAGCTCATTAAAAACGGCAGAATTTACCTCACAGATCAGGAATTTCACCATGCCATCCATGTCACACGGAGTAAGAGGGGGGATAGATTGAGAGTGGTGGACGGACTGGGGAATGTCTATTTCGCCACCCTCGAGGAAATCCAGGACAACATCGCAGTACTGGAAATCGAAGAAAAAACCACGTCAGAAGCCGATCCTCAAACCCATGTTGCCATCATGCAGGGAGTTATAAAGGGTGAGCGCATGGACTATTTTGTGGAAAAGGCAACCGAGGTGGGGGTTTCAGAAATTATCCCTCTCATCACTGCAAAGTCATACAGACCCGGAGCAGGAAAAGTAGAAAGATGGAAGAAAGTCGCAATTTCAGCAATGAAGCAATCGGGCAGAGCAAAGCTGCCCAATATTCATGAGCCTGTAGAGTTTGAAAAAATCCCCGGGTTTCTTGAAAATTATGATACGCTTTTGATGCTTGAGCCGCGCGCTCAGAAAAGTTTGAAAAATCAGGAGCTTGCAAATAAAATTTTACTTCTCGTTGGGCCAGAGTCAGGATTTGAGGAAGATGAAGTACATATGGCAAAAAGCTGGGGATTCGAAACTGTGAAACTTGGCAAAAGAATTCTGAGGGCAGAAACTGCGGGAGTGATTGCCCTCGGCATAACTTTGCATTTAAAAGATGATCTGTAAGGAGCCCCTGTCCTTTATAAAACTTAAGGAGGTGATTTGAATGTCAGGAGTCCGTTTGAGAGACGGAGAATCCTTCGAAAGCCTGATGAAGCGGTTCAGAAAAGTTCTGTCCAAAGATGGAATAATGCAGGACCTGAAAAGGATTCAGTTCTATGAGAAACCTTCAGAGAAAAGGAAGAAAGAACTGATGGCTGCCAGAAGGAGACTCTTGCGGAAGATGAGAAAGTCCGAAGAATGATATCAGCCCTGAAAAGCCTGGAATTCGATTCTATAAAGGAGATACTGGGCTCTTACCTTTTATCAGAACCTGGCAGGATTTCACTTGAGAGACTTGCCCCTCTCAATTCAAGGGAAGAGATAGAGGAGGAATTTTCAAAATTAAACTTCCTCCTCGGTTTGAAGAAAAAAGGTGTTCAGTTTGCGTTTGGAGACATACCTCCATTAAGCTCTTCCCTCGATAAGGTAAGGGCAGGGGCTTCTATTACCACAAAAGAAATCTACAACTTCTCCGTTTTCCTCGAAACCTACGAAAAATTCTACTTCTCCCTCATGGACACACCCCTTGCACTTCCCCATGACCCACAGCTTTTAAGAGGGATCAGACGCGAAATAAAGAAAAAGATAATGCCAGATGGTGAAATCAGGGATGATGCGACACCGGAGCTTATGAAGTTCAGACAGCAGAAAAAGAGCCTGCGGAACCAGATCCTCAATAAAATGAACGAACTCATGGAGTATTACTCTAAGAAAAATCTACTCCGCGATCGTCTTGTCACAATCGTAAACGGCAGATTTGTTCTTCCGGTTGCCACACATGCGCGGGTAAACGGGGTTGTTCACGGATTTTCCAATACTCGTGAGACTGTTTATATCGAACCCATGGAGACCATTGATCTGCAAAACAGGTACATCTCTGTCATTGATGCAGAAAAAGAGGAGATTGAGCGCATAAAGAGAGAGCTTGTAGACAAGCTGCATGAACTATACCCGCTGCTGAGGGAAATCTATGACCTTCTTGGTGAGCTTGAGCTCATGAACGCAAAAATTGAGTTTATGGCCGATTTTTACGGCAGCATTCCAGAGTTTTCAGAAACCGGTGACATCACCATTAGAAATGCAAGACATCCGCTCCTTTTAAAGGCAAAAGGGTACGATAAAGTCGTGCCCCTTAACTTTGATTTTCCTGCAAAATACAGGGCACTCCTTGTCTCCGGCCCCAATGCCGGGGGCAAAACGGTTTTTCTTAAAACTATAGGAGTTATTTTTCTCCTGATGAAGCATGCGATACCCGTGCCTGCCGAGTACGCAAAGATTCCTTATGTTGGAAACATCTTCACCGGTGGATTTGAGGACCAGCAGGATATTATCGAGGGTGAGTCCTCTTTCACATCCTTACTGAGACAGATCAGAGAAATCCTTGAGAAGGCAGAGCAGGATGACCTTGTTTTGCTGGATGAGCTCCTCGCTTCAACTGATCCAAGGGAAGGTGCAGCCCTTGCATTTGTTATTATCAAAAGACTCGTAGAGAAAGGGGCACGGGTTTTTGCCAATACTCATCTTTCACCCCTCAAAATTTTCATCGAAAAACACCCATTGATGTTAAATGCGCAGATGGGATTTGACCCGGTGACCAACAAACCCAACTACAGGCTCGAGGTCGGAAAAATCGGGGAAAGCCATGCACTTGATATAGCGAAAAATTCAGGGATACCAGAGGACCTGATAGACGAGGCAAAAAGCTACCTTGAGGGAATCGATCAGGAGATGGCAGAGCTCACAAGGAAGCTCAAGGAAAGGGAGAGGGAGCTCCAGAGCCTTTTAAAAGAAATTCGGGAGAAGGAAAAATTCATCAAAGAACAGGAAGAAAAAATCACCCGAGAATCAAAAAGAAAGGTTCGAGCAATAGTTGAATCTCGTGAAAGGGAGATAAGAGAACTTATCAAAACCCTCGACAAAGAGGTGAAAAAAGAGGCAAAGCTCAAGCGTGCACGCGAAATCAAAAAGACCCTTGAAAATATCCGTCAGGAAGTCGATATTTTTGAAAAGAAAGCTGAAAACCCGGAGGTCGGAAAAGTTTACAGAATAAAACCCTTCGGGTTTACCGCAGAGCTGGTGGAAATAGTGGACAATAAAGCTTATGTAAGGGTCGGAAAAACAAAAATTGAGGTGCCTCTCGATTCACTCTACGAGGTGGTGTAGATTTGAATAGAGATTTTATAGAGCGTGTACGCGAGGCCGTTGATATAGTTGAGTACATTGGCAGATATGTCAATCTAAAGCCCAGTGGCAAGTCCTACAAAGGCCTTTGTCCTTTTCATCAGGAGAAAACACCTTCATTTTACGTCGATCCCGACAAAGGGGTCTATCATTGCTTTGGCTGTGGTGCATCCGGTAACATCTTCCGCTTTGTCATGGATATCGAGGGCTTAAGCTTCAGAGAAGCGGTTCTTAAACTTGCAAAAGAATATGGCATTGAGATTCCTTCATCGGAGGTGGAGCGAAAAACCTCTCCCGTTTACGCCGCGCTTCAGTTTGCTGCTGATTATTATCACCAGCTCCTCATGTCACCCGAAGGCAAAGATGCTCTCAAGTACCTTTACACAAAAAGAAAAATAAAATCCCGCTCTATAGCCAATTTTAAGTTGGGCTTTGCACCGCCTGATGGAAAATCTTTTGTGAATAGGGCAATCTCGAAAAACTTTGATAGAGCAACTCTCATGAGTGCTGGTCTTGCAAAGAAAACGGATTCCGGTGTTTTAATTGATTATTTCAGGAACAGGCTTATTTTCCCCATTTTCACACCGGGTGGGAATATTGTGGCCTTCGGTGGTCGCGCTCTATCCGATGAAAATCAGCCCAAGTATTTAAATTCACCTGATAGTGAAATTTTCAAAAAGGGAGACATTCTTTACGGACTTTACCAGGCAAAAAGCACCATCCGGATGAAAGGCTTTGCGATAGTTGTTGAGGGATATTTTGATGTCATAAAAATGCACGAAGCGGGATTCTCCAATGCTATTGCTCCCATGGGCACAGCTCTCACGGAAAACCAATCACTTGTCCTTAGAAGATACACAAAAAATGCTCTTCTGCTATACGATGGCGACGAGGCAGGAAGAAAAGCAGTTGACAGGTCCATCCCCATACTCCTAAAAGCAGGTTTAAACGTCACCATTTCACTCCTACCAGAAGGTGAAGACCCGGACAGTATAATCGACAAATTTGGTCCTGATACCATAAAACACTTTCTTGACGAAGCTGAGGATTTCATTGATTACCAGTATAAAAATGCGGAACGTGTAAAAGACTCTCCGGCTCAATTTAGCGAGGAAATTAAGGGGATTCTTAAAAACATTTACAGCATACCTGATGCTATCACAAGAGACGTTTATGTTTCCCGCCTTTCTAAGCTCTCGGGAATCCCTGTTGAATCCTTGAGAAACCAAGGGTTGAAATTTTTGGATGAACCACGTATTAATAAGAAGTCAAACAGGGTAGAAGTTAAGTTAACAGCGGATTTTATCATTCTTGCAAACATACTGAATAATCGTGAACTAATTGAGATTGTGGCGGAACTTTTTGATGAAGATGATTTTAGTGATTCCCTTTCAAAAGAATTGGTGAGAGCAATTAAAAAGGGGCTTGGGTACGAAGAAATAATGGCAGAAGGAAGTGAAATTTTGAGAGTTTCTGTAAGTGAGGCCATCCTCAAGGCAGGTAATATTAGCCAGAATTATAAACTTCTTGAGGAAAAGATCCGTTTCTGGAAATACCGCAAAGACTATCGTGAGGCCCGACGCAGATTTGAAGAGGCCAAAAAGGCAAACAATAAAGAAGAAATGGACTATTTTTTAAAAAGAATGTCCGAAATTAAGAAAAATTTGAGGGGAAAAGGAGGTCTTCTCTAAATGTCGGTTATAAAGATTAAAACCAAAAAAGAAGTTATTGAGGAAATTGTAAAGAAGCTTGATGGCCAGAAAAAGGTGACTTACGATACCGTGGTCAAGATGCTTCCTCCTTACTTTTCCCACAGCGAGATGATCGATGACATAATGGTCACCCTGATGGAAAACGGGATTGAAATTGTAGAAACCATAGAAAAGAAGAAGAAAAAGAAAAAGAAAGACGAAATCTCAGCCGATGACTACTTCCGTTCCGGTGATGACCCTGCCAAAACATATCTGAAGCAGATTTCCGACCTTGGACTCCTGACAAAAGAGCAGGAAGTCCAGCTCTCCAAGCAGCTTGACGATGCAAGAACAAACATAATGAAAATACTCTTCAACACAAAGTTTGGCCTGAATAAATTCATGAAGCTCGTTTATGAAACCGACAGGGGAATCACCCAGATCGAGGAGATCGTGCAGGTTGATTCCCAGTACTGGACCTCCAGACAGAAAAATAAGAAGGAAAAGGAGAGGGTCAATCGCGCCTTCAAATCCATCAAAAAAATTTACGAAGAAATCCAGGTTTACTGGAATAAGAAGGAGCTAACCGACGAGGAGCGGGAAACCTTAGAAGCCCGCATGAAGTCCATTAGGAGGAAAATCGTCAATCTTAAGCCCCAGTTCAAGCGGGTAATTGCAATTTCCAAAGAGTTTGACGAAAAAGTTAAGAAACTCAGGGCACTCGAAAACAGATATAAGAACTTTGAGGACAATGCAGCTGAGATCTGGATTCGCTCACGTGAGAACGGTGGGCTTGATAGCGAGAGTCGCAAATTACTGAATGGCATCTCAGAAAGGATGACAAAGATCCAGCAGGAGATACGGGCAATCGAAGAAGAGCTTGGCATGACTTCAGAGGAAGCCTTTGAAACCTACAAAAAGATACGAAAAGAATTTAGAGACCTTGAGGATGCGAAGGCAAAGATGGTGGAAGGCAACGTCCGACTTGTTATCGGAATTGCAAAGAGATTCCTGAATAGAGGGCTCGAATTTCTTGATCTCATACAGGAAGGTAACGCAGGCTTGATAAAAGCTGTAGAAAAGTTTGACTACAGGAAGGGCTTTAAGTTCTCAACTTACGCCACATGGTGGATCAGACAGTCCATCACAAGGGCAATAGCTGATCAGTCGAGAACTATAAGGGTGCCGATTCACATGATTGAGACCATTACTAAAGTCTCAAGGGCATCCCGTGCTTTGATGCAGGATTTCGGCCGTGAGCCCACTGTCGAGGAAATTGCCGATTACCTCGATATGCCTATTGAAAAAGTGAAACAGGCAATAGATGCGGCAAAAGAACCCATTTCAATTGATAAGCCTATCGGAAAGGAAAAGGATAACTTTGTCGGTGACTTCATCGTAGATGACCTCCAGAAAACCCCGTTTGAATATGCAAGAGAGAATCTTTTGAAGGAAAAGCTCGAAGAGGTACTCGATACACTCTCCGCAAGGGAAAGAAAGGTCATCGAGTACAGGTTTGGTCTTGGTGACCAGCCACCGAAGACTTTAGAAGAGGTAGGCCAGATCTTCAACGTAACAAGGGAAAGAATCCGCCAGATCGAGGTGAAGGCACTAAAGAAACTTCAGCATCCGATGCGAGCCTCAAAGCTCCGCATGTTCATCGAACCCCCGGAAAAACCGTGGTGATTTATGGGGCTTAGGATTTATTAGAATTGGGGGCGGCGCCCTATGGGCGCCGCCCCCATCTTTTGGCTTTCTCAAAATGTCAATTTTTGGTCGAAGATCATTTTTGAAACCTTCCCCATCAAAGAAAGATCAGAAATCCAATCCATTCACTCGTGAATTTTGCAAACGGTTTGATTTTCAGGAAATAGTTAAAGATAGGAATCAGATTATTCCCAGTTCTTCTGCTTCCTGGATTACCTGTTTGAGGGATAAATTCTTTAGTGTGGATTCAATCTGTTGCTGGAGGTGACTCCAGAC
>WFZT01000128.1 GCA_015489415.1 Caldifarciminota bacterium
CCCCCTCTTCTGGTGAAAGCTTTCCCTCCTCTACCATCTTCAATATTCTTCTAACTTCTTCTTCATACATGTTACCTACCTCCCTTTAAAAGTTTAACTGCCTCTTCAGGAGTTATTTCCCCGGATTCAAGCATATCAAGAACTTCCTTAGAGGAAGTCCTCTCTTCACTTTCATATCCAAGGGCAGCTAAGAGGTTATTTAACTTTTGTTTGGCTGTTGGATGGGACACACCAAGTTCCTTGGCAACAAGTGACAGATTTCCCCGACTCCTCAGGAAAAGTCTCAGAAATTCGAGGTGCTCCTCCTCTAATGAGCAGAATTCACACGCTTCAAAAGAGCCTCTGATAACAGTTCCACAGGAGGGACACCTGTACTCAACTACCTTTAGCCTTTCACCACAAACCGGACATTTTGTAAGAGCCTTTTTCATGATGCAAATATTTTAACCATCTCTTAAAAATTTTTCAAGATTTTGTTTAAATTTTTTGAAGACACGTTTTAACAAACTAAAAATACATTGAAAATCCCTGACATTTTGCCTCTCTGTGAAGAGAGCAAGAATGCTATTATTTCTGTTACTGAGCCTGTTAAAAAAATACTTGACCCGAAGTGAGAACATTTGTACTTTTGAATAGCTTCTGACATAGAGGAAGGTTGAATTTATGAAGGATTATTCAAGGTTGAAAGACTTATCCTTCAAGAACATCGAAAGTCTTGTTGATCTTATTGATGATAACCCTTCGTAATAAACGAGGTAGACCCTGAAAATACTCTGGTGAATTTAACCTCGCCCTTCTCTTATATAAAAACCATCCAAAACCTCTATGTTAGAAAGATATTTGGTCATCCCCAGCTATCTCTACTATACACTACAGGTTCTCAAAATTACCGATTTCTATATTAGAGGAGCTATTCAGTAGAATAGTGTCGCGATTAGGGGGAAGTAGATGGAGTTATTTATACCGGATGGAACAGGGGGTGGATGCAATGGAATGTACAAGAAGAGGTATATAGTGGAGGCAAGTAATAGGGGGTAAGAATGAGTACAAGGTAGATGCATTGAGGCGAGGAAATTGGAGAATGCGATGAAATACGTGTGGATGAAGTTTTTATCTTACAACTACTGGACTAATTGGAAGGCAAATACCTAAAGGTGTTACGAGGTATAATGACAAGTCCAATGGTAATAGTTATTAGCTAAAATTTCTATATTTTTGTTGCTATTACGCTAAGATAAATTTTCGAACTGGCTCTACAAAAAATGTTTACCCTTTTGCCTTCCTAATCTTTCCAGAATTCTCAGAGCCCCTGTGAAGTTTTCATATTGCAATTCTGATAAAAATAAGTTAGTTCCATTTACATGTATAGCAAATGGAGAAGATTTTTCTTTTTCCCGACCCGGGTTTCTACGGATTTTCCATGCGTGTTGAGCTTTTCCTGATTTCGTTTCCCCGGGGATGGTAACATAGACGTATTGAACTCCGAGAAGATTTAACATTTTAATCTCGCCGGACCACCACTTTAATTCCGTCATTTCCACCTCGATTTGCAAATGTTAAGGTCACATAGTGAGTAATGCAAGTTTCTCCTGGCCTTGGTGGAAAAATCCCAGATTTTTAGTTTTTTAGGGGGATTTTTATTGCCCCGAATCCTCTGCGAGTTATTAGGGCAGGATTGTTATAGTAGATATGCCGCCGCCTCCACCGTCCTCGGTTATTTCATAGATAATGTATGCTCGTCTGAGCGGTACTTCCGCCCTGAATTCCCCGTTTTGATCAATTTCACCGGCGAGAGGCGGGAAAACTTTCCATATCCCCTTAAAATTTGAATTCTCACTGAATTTTATACTTTCACCAATTTTTACAATGGTGTCTCGAGGCTCTATTTCAACTTCATGATTTCCAACAATCAATGGTGTCCTTGTAAAATCGAGAGGTCTTCTTCCCATGGTAATGAAAATTGTTCCTACTGCACTTTTATTTCCCGCCACAAAAACTGTCTCTGGAAATTTAAATGGGTCTTCAAATCTGCCGAGCCATTCAGGCTCAACAGACCAGCTGAACATACCTTTTATCTTCCCCACACGATGTCTCATCAAAACTCTGACCGCTATACTTTCCCCCGGCGCAACCACCGATTTTGGGAGCTCAATCCTCGAGTGGGGCCTGCCGAGAAGAACAAAGGTTTTGCCCGTATAAACCTCGCCATCTTTCCATCCAGTGAACCATAAGACACCCCGTCCAACAGATTTTACCGGCACAAACTGAAGTCTGTCATTCACAAATCCCAGCCCTCTGGGCTCAACAAGCCAGTCAACAGAGTCAAAGTCCTCAATTTCGGGCGAAATATCCAGAGTCACTTTCCCCTTCAATATATCGGGAATGTAAATAGGATTTGGACTAATTGAAACTTTTTTGAATTTGATTTCCTCACCCACCGTAACATTTGAAAATCCGAGTCCCCTTTTTCTGTCACATTTAACGATTGCTATAACTTTCCCCTTGCCAAACCTGTTCCCTGCTACAAACTCACCATCAAGATTCACATTCCCTATCCACTCCGGTATAACCCGCCAGTTGATAAAGCATCGCTCAGGGTCAACTCTTTCAGGCAATTTAACGAGAAATTTCATGGAATCTCCCGGCATCAACTGAACTTTTTCGGGAACAACTCGCACACGGAGTAAGCCCCTGTTTCTCAACACTTTTACAAAGGCATATGCAGGGGGGCCTTTTCTATACAGAACCTTTATAACACCTTCTCCCTGTTTTGTGGCATAGAAATAGTTACCCTTTACATACCCGATTTTGCCGGGAAGTACGAGAATTTTTTTGACCTTTCCGCCAGTGATGGTAAGTCTTACGCTATCGCCAGGTCTCACAAGAATCCTTTCCGGAGATATGTGTGATAGTAGTATGAGACTCAGGAGCAGGGCATTCATTTCTCATTAACCACATAGAAGGTTTTTGTAATACTTTTAAATCCATCTCCCTGTTTGAGGACAGCCTTGAATTCATGATACCCTTCGTCAAGATACTCTGGCTTTACAACATACACACCGTCATATTTCTTTACCTCGCCTGATAGCAATTCACCGTCCAGCAGGAATGATACCTTCTCAGCTTTCTCAGGAACCGTTACAACTATTTCTGGACTCTCCGAGCTCAAAACCATCTGATTCACAGGAGTTACAAGTTTGAATTGGCCACCCGTGGCAGTTGCGGGAATGGAGAGCTTAAAAACTATTGCCGCAATAAAGGCAAGAGCAGCAACAGCAGGGACAAATCTCCAGAAGGTGCGCCTTTTCACTTTGATCTCAAAATCAGGCACTGGAATAGTATCAGCGAG